>JAFVBP010000167.1 GCA_017479925.1 Selenomonadaceae bacterium
GAATGTTACTTTTCTTTTGCTGCGCCCAAAAGAAAAGTAACCAAAAGAAAAGGGCGTTTGACCCGGAATTTTCGCATCACGCGAAAAACTCCGGGCGGTCGCACATCCATGTGCGACCGTGTTGTCGCGTTGTTGAACGTTGTCATTGCGCATTTCGCATTGCAGTTAAAGTTGACGTTCGCGGCGTTGAAGGTTAAACTTCGCACAGCAAATTCAACGGAGGGATTTTTTATGCAAGTTACCAAAACCAAACTCGACGGCGTGTTGATTCTGGAGCCGAAAGTCTTCGGCGACGCACGCGGCTGGTTTATGGAGTCGTGGTCGTTGCGCAAGTTTGAATCGGCGGGCTTGATTTTCGACTTCGTGCAGGACAATCAATCGTATTCGGCGCACAAAGGCACACTTCGCGGACTGCATTATCAAACGGCACCGTTCGCGCAGACGAAACTTGTCCGTTGCACACGCGGCAAACTTTTGGACGTTGCCGCCGACATCCGCGAAAATTCGCCGACGTTCAAGCAGTGGGTTGCCGTCGAACTCACCGCCGAAAACAAAAAACAGTTGCTGATACCCCGCGGTTTCGCGCACGGCTTTTTGACGTTGACCGACGACGTTGAAATTCAGTACAAGGCGGATAATTTTTACGCGCCCGACTGCGACGGAAATATTCGCTGGAACGACGCCGACATCGGAATTGATTGGCCTTTTGAGCCGACGATTCTTGCCGACAAAGACGCCAAAGCTCCGACACTTAGCCAACGTTTGGAGCGCGGCGAACTGCGGTTTTAAGTCATGTTGACGCCCGAACAACAAGCGGCCGTCGACGCACGCGGTGAAAATTTGTTAATCGCGGCGGCGGCAGGTTCCGGTAAGACAAAAACCTTGACCGAACGCGTCATCAAACTCGTCGAGGAAGGTTCCTGCGACGTCGACGAAATGTTAATCGTCACGTTCACGCGGGCGGCGGCTCAAGAAATGCGCACGCGAATTCAGTCGGCTTTGACGCGACGGATCGAAGAAACTTTCGACGACGAATTACAAACGCACCTTGCCCGTCAACTGATTTTGCTGGGCGGCGCGCAGATAACGACCTTGCACTCGTTTTGTCAAAGCGTCCTGCGACGAAATTTCGCGGCGATTGACTTTGACCCGAAGTTTCGCACGGCGGACGAAAACGAACTTGACTTGCTCAAGCGTGAAGTCATCGAAAATCTGTTCGAGGAAAATTATTCGACGGGCAACGCGGCGTTCCAAAATTTCACCGACGAATTCGGCGGCTCCGTCAAAGGCGACGACGACATTCACGACATGATTATCGAACTGCACAAATTTTCGCTGAGCATGGCGCACCCCGACGAGTGGCTTGACAATCTGCCGAAGCCGTACGACTTGCCCGCCGACGCCAAACTTGAAGACATGTTTTGGTTCCCGAAGATTAAAGCGCACGTAAACGACACGCTCAAACGAATTGCCGACAACTGCGCCGAAGCTCAACGGCTTGCCGCCGAATACGGAATCACCGTGAAAATTTTCGCGACGGAGTGCCCGCAAGTTGAACGGCTCGGGCGCGTCTTTGACGATTGGGACAAGTTGCGCGAACGGCTCACGTCGATTGAATTCGGCACGTACAGAGCCTCGAGAGGCGGCACGAAGTCCGAACGCGCCGAAGTCAAAGCTCTGCGCGAAGCTTACAAAGGCAGCATCAAAAATCTGCGCGAAAAAATTTTCATTGCGGACGCGGCGAAGTTGAGTTCCGACCTGCTCGAACTTCACGATCCGATTTGCGAACTTGTGCGCGTGACCAAGGCTTTCGCCAAAAAATTCGCCGAAGCCAAACGCGAACGCAACATTATCGACTTCGCGGACATGGAGCACCTGACGCTTGACATTTTGGAGACTTCGCCCGCCGTCGCCGAAACTTACCGCGACAAATTTAAGTTCATCATGGTTGACGAATACCAGGACACAAACGGCGTGCAGGAAGCCATCGTACAAAAAATTTCACGCGGCGACAATCTGTTTTTCGTCGGCGACGTGAAGCAATCGATTTACCGTTTCCGACTCGTCGACTCGAAAAATTTCCGCGACAAAATGGATTTGTACCGCTGTATCAACTTGTCGAAGAACTTCCGCAGCCGTCCGCAAGTTATCGACGCGGTCAACGAAATTTTTTCGCAACTGATGATTGGCGGCGGCACGGAAATTGCTTACGACGAAGACGCGGCTTTGACTTGCGGCGCGACTTACGAGAGCGGCTCGCAGTACTTCGACGAATGCCCCGATATGTTTATCGTCGACAAAGGCAAGTCCGACGGCGACGACAGCGCGGCTATTGAAGTTGAAATGCGCTTTATCGCGGGCAAGATTCACGAACTGATTGCGTCGAAAAAACTTGTGCGCGACGGCGACGGTTACCGTCAAATTCAACTGCGCGACATCGTGATTCTGCACCGTTCGCCGAAAACGCAGGCATTTGAAATTCTCGACACGCTGAAAAAATACGGCGTGCCGGCTTACGTGCCCAACGAAGAAAATTATTTCCAAGCGGCGGAGATTCAAGTCATGCTGTCGCTGTTGACGATTTTGGACAACGCCCGTCAAGACATCCCGCTTGCGGCGGTCATGCTCAGCCCGATTGGCAAATTCAGCGCGGAAGAATTGGCCGAACTGCGACTTGCCGACCGTTACGCGGATTTTTACACGGCGGTTGAACACGGCTCCGACAAGTGCAAAAATTTTTTGGCGACGCTCAATCGTTGGCGCGACGAAGCCCGTCAATTAAGCGTGCCCGAACTTTTGAGCGCGATTTATCGTGAAACGGGCTATTACGATTTCGTCGGCAAGCTTGAACGCGGCGCGACTCGTCAAGCGAATTTGCGATTGTTAATCGACCGTGCCAAAGCTTTCGAGGATACCAACGCTCGCGGGCTGTCGCGTTTCGTCGAATACGTCGCGAAGTTGCGCGGACTTGACAAAGATTTGTCGGCGGCAGTCACGCTCGGCGAAACCGAAAACGTCGTGCGCGTCGTCACCATTCACAAAAGCAAAGGTCTTGAATATCCCGTGGTCATCGTCGCGGGTTGCGGCAAAGGTTTCAACAGCGACGATTACACACGCGGCTTAATCTTCAGCCACAGCGAACTTGGTATCGGCGTGCACAGAACGCCCAAAGGTTCACAGCTGAAAGTCAAAACTTTGGCGACGCAGGCAGTTTCGCAAAAAATCCGCGAAGAATCAATCGCCGAAGAGTTGCGCAGTTTGTACGTTGCCTTGACGCGTGCGAAAGAAAAATTGATTCTCGTCGGCACGGCGACGCAAGATCAATTCGAGAAAACTTTGCCCGTCGACAGCCCGAACATCTTCGACATTTTATCGGCGGGGCAATTTTTTTGGTGGCTGTTGCCGCTCAGCGAAAAGCTTGCCGAAGTCATCAACGTGCAATTCGTCCCGCGCAGTGTGGTTGACATGATACCCGAACGTTCGATTGACGCCGCGCAAGAAAAAATTCTTCAGTCGCCCGAACAATTTCAGCCGACGACGGAAAATCTTCCCGCGAAACTTTCGGTCACCGAACTCAAACGCCGCGCCGAAGAAAGCGAACTTCCGCAACTCGACGCCGCATCGAAAGCCGCGAAATTCGTTTACCGCAGACCGAACTTTTTGCAGACGAAGAAACTTTCGGGCGCGGAATTCGGCACGCTCATGCATAAAGTCATGCAGAGCCTTGACTTGACGGGCGACCTGTCCGCAAAAGGCATTGTCGCGCAGGTTGACTCTCTTGCCTGCCGCGAAATTATCGAAGCCGATCACGTCAAACTTGTGCGCACGGACGAAATTGCGAAATTCTTCAAGACCGCGCTCGGCAAACGGTTGCTTGCCGCCAAAGAAATTTATCGCGAAATGCCGTTCAGCCGCCCGATTGACGCCAAACAATTTTTCGACGCGGACGAAAAAATTTTCGTGCAAGGCATAATCGATTTGCTGTTCAAAGACGCGCAGGGACGTTGGGTTTTGCTCGATTACAAGACCGACCGCGACGCGCCCGACATTGCCGACCGCTACCGAATTCAGATTGACTTGTACGCGGCGGCACTTGAAGCGTTGCTCAAAATCAAAATCAGCGAAAAATATTTGTACCTGCTCGGCGACGGCATAATCGTCGAAATGTGAACGTTGTCGCACACAAAAAAGCCCCGACGTGATGTCGAGGCTGATTTTTTTTGCAAACGCAGGAATTATTTTTTCGTCCAGGTGCCTGACGTGAAGTCTGCCGCGTAAGTTTCGCCGTTGATTCGGAAATCGACAGCCGCCGTGCCTTCGACGTTCAACTTACCGCCGTCGACGAAATTCAACGTCACGCCGTCCGACGAAATGTCCGCCGACGAAATCTGCGCGAGCGTGATGTTCGTCAAGTCAACAATGTCGCCGTCGTTCGCGCCCGTGACGGTATCGGAGCCATTGCCCGCGTTGTAGAAGAAAACATTTCGTCCGCCGCCGCCGTGAAGCAGGTCGTTGCCGCCGTTGCCGCCCCACAAGCTGGAATCGCCGTCGCCCGCAAGAATCGTGTTGTCGCGGTCGTTGCCCGCCAAAATCATTTCGCCCGTCGAAGCCGTCGCGTCGACAACCGCAATGTCGCCGTCGAAGAATTTGCCGTGCGCGTTGTCGAGCCAAATTTCCGCGCTCTCGTTGACGGTTAAAGTTGCGTCGACGCCCGTCGCCACGAATTGCGTCGCCGCGTCGTTGTAAGTCAAATTTCTGTCGACGTTGGCAACCAGGTCGTTGAAGCGGAAATTCTTGCCCGCCGCGTCTTCAATCGTCAAGTAATCGTCGCCGCCGTTAATCTGCACGACGACGTTGCCCGACGCGTCCGAAGTGACGCTTGTGACCGTGTTGGCGAAAACGTCAACCGCGTCCGTGTCGAAGTTGAAGTTTCGGATAACGTCGCGCCCGTCGTTCACGTCGAAGAAAAATTTCGTCTTGCCGCTTGAGCCGATCATCACGTCATCGCCCGCGTTCGACCACAGCGACGCGTTGCCGTTGCCGCCCGTCAAAGTTTCGTTGCCCGTCGTCGAGCCTTTCAGCGTGCTTGAACCGTCGCCCGCCGTGACGCGATTTATGCCGTAGAAATAAATTTCTTCGCCGCGAGCCGAACCTGCGTTCTCTTCGACGAGGTCAACCGACAGCGAAGTTTCAAAGCCCGTGAAGTCGACGCCCGAATTGTCGCCGATGTAGACGTTGGCAATTTCGTCGCCCATTGCAATGACGGAATTTTTCTGCGCCGCCGCCACGTTGTACTTCGTGCCGCCTTCGGAAGTTTTGAACGTCACGAAAGCCGAGCCGTCGCCGACCGCGTCCAAAATCGTCTTGCCGTTGTCGGTCGTGACCGTGACGTTCGTGCCGTCAAA
>JAFVBP010000168.1 GCA_017479925.1 Selenomonadaceae bacterium
ATGTCGTAGCGGTAAGTCGTCTGGTTGCCTTCCTTGTTGAAGACGTAGCCGACGCCCGCGTTTTTCTGCAACAGGCTCGAACTTTGGAATTGACGCAAGCCGCGCAAAGTTTCACAGGCAATGTGGCGTTTCTTGTTCACGTCGACGGCACTGTCCAAATCGAACTTCATGGATTTTTTCGCCTTGTGAATCGCCTGCGCAAGTTTTTCACGCTCGTCAATCAGCCGCAGATAAAATTCGATGACTTTGTTCGGATCGAATTTGTTATCGACGACGACTTCAACTTTTTCGTCGGATTGACCTTCGGCGGCCTTGGAGCGGAAATGTTTTTCGGTGACGGTAGTCAAATTTTTCTCGTCGTCAAGGTAGCCGCTCACGAACTCGAAAATTTTTTCGATTTTGTTTTGCGCCTGGAACGCTTCTTTAAGATTCACGGCACTCACTCCCCAAAAATATTTTTCACGCGCATTAAACCATAAATCGCCGCAGTTGACAACGTGAATTGCAACCAAAATAACGGCTTGTGCGCAAAAATTTTGCGACGCGGCAGGAATTTTTTTCAACGCGCAGAAAGTTTTGGGCGAAAAACATTTTGGGAGTTGAGTTACTGTGGATAAAGAGCAGCTTGCCAAGTTGGTTTCGGACAAAATTGACGCGGCATTGAAGTCGGGCGAACACCCGAAGAAATTTTTCATCACGGCGAACGGACGCGGCGTCACCGACGGCGGCGACCTGTACAACGCGGTTTTGGCTGACGTTTTGTCGGTCGTGAAAGTTGCGCTCGTCGACATTTTCCAAGAATTGTCGGCACCCGCCAAACCTGCGGACAAAGCCGCTTCGACGCCCGCCAAACCGTCAGAGAAAAAATCCGCGAAGAAATGATTGATTCGGAGTTTCGGGAAATTTCCTCCGCCGACGCGGAGGTTTTTTTGCGTTGAAATTTTGACGTGCGCGCTGATCTTTGCTACAATGCCCGAAACTGAAAATCAACTGAACGGCTTGCAACTTTTTCCGAGCCGTGCTAAGGAGGACTGAATACAGTGGCTCTCGTTGTGAAGAAATTCGGCGGCTCTTCGGTTGCCACGACGGATAAAATTTTGGCTGTCGCGAACAGAATCCTTGCCGAAAAAAAAGCCGACGACAAAATCGTCGTTGTGGTTTCGGCAATGGGCAAGACGACCGACAAATTGATTGAGCTTGCCGGCGGTATCGACGCCGAACCGTACAAAGCGGGCTACCTGCGCGAAATGGACATGCTTTTGACTACGGGCGAACAAGTTTCGATCGCGCTTTTGGCAATGGCGTTCAAAAAACTCGGTCAACCCGCAATTTCGTTGACGGGCGCACAAGTCGGCATGCGGACAAGTTCCGTGCACACCAAAGGGCGAATTTTGGGCATCAAACCCAAACGCGTGCATGACGAATTGAATCGCGGAAACATCGTCGTCGTCGCTGGTTTTCAGGGCGCGGACAAATTCGGCGACCCCGTCACACTCGGACGCGGCGGCTCGGACACGTCTGCCGTTGCACTTGCGGGCGCACTCAAAGCCGACGAATGCGAAATTTTCACGGACGTCGAAGGCGTTTTTTCCGCCGACCCGCGAATTGTTCCGCACGCTCGCAAGATGAAAGAAATCACCTATTACGAAATGCTTGAGATGGCTCGACTCGGCGCAGGCGTCATGCAACCGCGTTCCGTCGAAATGGGTCAATATTTCAACATACCGATTCACGTTCGCTCGACTTTCAACGACAAGACGGGCACGATTATCAGGGAGGATTACACTGTGGAAGATAAAGATTTTGAGATTCGCGGCGTAGCTCACGACATGAAAGTCGCCAAAATTTCCGTGCTCGGCGTGCCGAACAAGCCCGGCGTCGCGCACACGCTGTTTAAAGCTTTGGCGGACGTGAACATCGACGTTGACATGATTGTCCAAAGTATCCGCAACATCGACCGCAACATCAACGACATCGTCTTTACAATCGCGCTCAACGACCTGCCCGAAGCGAAAAAAATTATCGGCTTGACGAGCGAAAAAATCAACGCGGCAAGTGTCCTCGTCGAAGAAGACATGGCGAAAGTTTCAATCGTCGGCGCGGGCATGTTGGGCAGCCCCGGCGTCGCGGCAAGAATGTTCGGCGCTTTGGCGCGTGCGGACGTGAACATTGACATTATCAGCACGTCGGAAATCAGCGTGTCGTGCCTGGTCAAAGGTTCGCAAGTCACCGAAGCCGTCAACTCGATTCACGACGAATTTTTCCCCGAGTCGCTTTAAAAGCGACGGAACGATTTTCGCGACATATCGTTACCAACGTTCAAACGTTATCGCCGCGAACGGAATTTGAGGGCTTGACGACATGAAAGTTTACGACTGTTTCACGTTCTTCAACGAGCTGGAACTTTTGGAACTGCGACTTGAAAGTTATTACGACATTGTCGATTGTTTCGTTATCGTCGAGGCGGACAAAACGCACGCGAATTTACCGAAGCCGTTCAATTTTCTGGAAAACATCGACCGCTACCAAAAATTCCTGCCGAAGATTCGCTACATTATGGACACGTCGGTTGTGCCGTATGCGGGCGCGGACGACTGGTCAATCGAAAACAATCAGCGCAACAACATCATGAAGGGCTTGGACGACGCCGAACCTGACGACTTGGTTTTGATTTCGGACGTCGACGAGTTCCCCGATCCCGCGATTTTAAAGACGCTGATTGAAAGTTTCTACGACCCGTCGAAGGACGTTGACTGCTTTGTTTATCACGACACGGCACCTTTCACGACGGCGGTAACGCGATATTTGATTTTCAACAGCTCGACGCGAATCAACAGTTGTTTGGGATTGACGCCCGTCGTCTTTCAGCAAAGATTTTTCACGTACTTTTTCGACTTGGTGTCGCCGCAGTCGCTGTGGGGCGGCACGGTTATCGGCAAGTTCAAACACATCAGCTCCCCGCAGGAAATTCGCGACATCGGCAAAGATTTACCGCGAATTGCAAACGGCGGCTGGCATTTTTCAAGCATGGGCGGCGTCGACAAATTTCTCGAAAAAGCGCGTTCGGGCACCGACTTCAAGAAAATTTCTGCCGTCGATAAGCGTTACCTCGACAAAGATTTTCTGTTCAACGCAATGATGAACGGCGAATATCTTTTCGGCAGAGGAATACAATTTGTGCCGTGCGACGTGAGCGAAATCAAGTTGCCGACGCTTGACGCTTTCCTGAAAAAATATCCGCAATTCCTGCGCGCAAATTATTCTTCCGCCGACAGGTGACGTCATGACCCGCAACGTTTTCGCAAGCCGAACATTTTCGCCGCGAACTGAAATTGGGAGTTTGACATCATGAAAGTTTATGACTGCTTCACGTTCTTCAACGAGCTGGAACTTTTGGAGTTGCGGCTTGAAAGTTTGTATGACGTTGTCGACCGTTTCGTTATCGTCGAGGCGGACAAAACTCACGCGAACAAGCCCAAGCCGTTCAACTTCCGCGACAACGTCGAACGCTATCGAAAATTTTTGCCGAAGATTGAATACATCATGGACACGTCAACTGTCCCGTTCAAAGGCGTGGGCGACTGGTCAATCGAAAACAATCAGCGCAACAACATCATGCAGGGCTTGACGGACGCCGAGCCGGACGATTTGATTATGATTTCGGACGTTGACGAGTTTCCCGATCCCGCGACGATAAAAATTATTCGCGACAGTTTCACCGATAAAGGTTTGCACGTCGACGTTATCGCGTTTTACGACGCGTCGCCTTTCACGCCGAATCGGTTGTTGCCGTTTCACAGCGGGATAAGAATTCCGACGCTTTTGGACTTAAGCCCCGTCGGCTGTCAACAGAAATTCCACACGTATTATTTCGATTGGGTTTGCCCAACTTTGCCGTGGTCGGGCACGGTTATCGGCAAGTTCAAGCATTTGAGTTCACCGCAAGATTTCAGGAACCGTCGCGAATCTTTGCCGAGAGTTGTCGACGGCGGCTGGCATTTCTCGAACATGGGCGGCGTCGACAAACTCATCGCGAAGATGGCGGCGGCGGTTGAGTGCGTTGAACTTTCTGCCGTCGACAAAAAATATCTCGATAAAACTTTCGTCGAAGCGGCAATGTCACGCGGCGAATATTTTCACACGCCCGCAAAGTTCGTGCCGTGCGACGTGAGCGAAATCAAGTTGCCGACATTGCCCGCGTTCGTGAAAAGATATCCGCAGTTCGTTCGACAACCGTTGAGCTGAAAAATATTCGTCGTCGAAAGGCGGCGTTTTTTTTTGCGCGACCGACAAACTTGTCCCCTGTCCCTTACCACTAGCCACTAAACTTGTGTACACGAATACATTGCGGAAAAAATTTGCCAAAAGCCCGCAAGCGGTTATAATGTCGCCGACACTTCAAACCAAAGGAGACTTTCCAACATGTCAATGACAATGGCAGCAACGCACGCGGCAGGTCGAAAGCTCAAAGACGCGATTTTCGACGCGAACAAAGCTTGCACCGAGGCAATAAAAATTCACGGCGCGGAGACCGTCACCAACGCGACAATCGGCGTCGTGCTTGACGAAACGGGCAAACTTGCGACGCTCAACGCCGTCGAAAAAATTTTCCGCACGCTTGAAATGTCGGAACTTGTTGCTTACGCGCCGATTGCGGGTCTGCCCGATTTTTTGGACGCGGCTATTGATTGGGTTTTCGCCGACTGAAAGCCCGAAGCGCATTTCGGAGCCGTCGCGACGACAAGCGGCACGGGCGCAATTCACCACGCCGTTGCCAACTACGCCGAACGAGGCGACGCCGTTTTGACTTCGGATTGGCGTTGGGGCACGTACGATTTAATCTGCAACGAAACGGGCAAGCGACTCGAAACGTTCAAGCTGTTCGACGCCGAATTGAACTTCAACATTGCCGATTTCGCCGTCAAAGTCGACGCGTTGCTCAAAAATCAAAAATCTCTGCTCGTGATTTTGAACACGCCCGCGCACAATCCGACCGGTTACGCGCTCACCGACGGCGAATGGGACAAAGTTCTCGACGTGCTCAAAGCTCAGGCGTCGACGGGCAAA
>JAFVBP010000015.1 GCA_017479925.1 Selenomonadaceae bacterium
ATTTCAAGTTGCGCGACCGCCGAAGTTCGCGACGGTTGACGCCGATAGCCGAAACGTTGTCGAATTCGGATTTCAAGTTGCGCGACCGCCGAAGTTCGCGACGATTGACACCGATATCGAAACGTTGTCGAATTCGGATTTCAAGTTGCGCGACCGCCGAAGTTCGCGACGGTTGACGCCGATATCGAAACGCCGTCGAGATTTCAAGTTGCGACCGCCGAAGTTTGCGACATTGACGCCGATAGCCGAAACGCCGTCGAGATTTCAAGTTGCGACCGCCGAAGTTCGCGACATTACGACAGTTCAGCTGTTGACGCTGCCTCGAAGAATTTTTTCAACGCTTCGGCGACAGTGCGATTCATGCCGGGCACGGCGGCAAGTGCGTCGACCGTCGCGGATTTTATGTTCGCTATTGAGCCGAAAGTTTTCAAAAGCTCCGTGCGACGTTTGACGCCGATACCCGCGACGCTGTCAAGTTCGGATTTCAAGTTGCGTGACCGCCGAAGTTTGCGGTGGTAAGTTATCGCGAAACGGTGAGCTTCGTCGCGAATTCGTTGCATGAGTTTCAACGCCTGACTGTCACGCGGCAATTCGACGGGGATTGATTCGCCTTCGACGAAAATCAACTCGAATTGTTTCGCCAAACCGACCACGGGCACTTGATGCCCCGCGCCGCGAATTATTTCCAACGCGGAACTGAGCTGACCTTGTCCGCCGTCGATTACGATTAAATCGGGCAACGCGTCCGCCGAAATTTTTTCGTAGCGTCGGGCGGTGACTTCGCGCATCGACAAAAAATCGTCGGGCTTGCCTTCCGTCGAGCGAATTTTAAATCGGCGATAATTTTTTTTGTCGGGCGCGCCGTCGAAGAAACTGACCATTGACGCCACGGTCTGCGAACCTTGGATGTGCGAGATGTCGAAGCATTCCATGCGACGCGGCAATTTCGGCAAGTTCAAAAAAGTTTTCAGCTCCTCGACCGCGCCGACCGTTTGAGCGTCTTTGAGTTGTCGACGCGCAGATTCTTCCGACAAGAATTTTTGAGCGTTGGTGACCGCCATGTCGACCAAAGATTTTTTGACGCCGCGTTTCGGGACGATTAACTTCGCGCCGAGCCACTGCTCCAAAAGTTTCGCATCGTCGACTTCGACGGGCAACAGAATTTCCGTCGCCGAAAGTTGAGCACGTGAATAATACTGCTTGACGAATTCGGCGACAACCTGCGCGTCGGTTTCGTCGTCGGTGCCCGCAAGCGGAAAATTTTCGCGGCCGGTGACTTTGCCGTCGCGAACGAAAAAAATCTGCGCGCAAGTTTGACCGTCAAGGTGTGCCAAACCGATCGCGTCAACGTCGCCCGTGTCGGTGACGATTTTTTGTTTGGCGGTGACCGTGCGAATCGCCGTCAAAATGTCGCGAAGTCGCGCCGCGGTCTCGAAGTCCAACGCGTCGGCGGCAGCTGTCATGCGTGCGGAAATGTCGCGTTCGACTTCGGCGGTGTGCCCGTCAAGAAATTTTTCCGCCGCCTTGACAAGTTGCGTATAATCGTCGCGGGAAATTTTTTCGACGCAGGGAGCCGCACAACGCTTGATGTGATATTCCAAACACGGACGCTTCGGAAACGTCTTGCACGTGCGCAACGGGAAAATTTTTCGCAACAACTGCAACGTCTCCTTGACGGCAAGAGAGCTCGTATACGGACCGAAATATCGCGAACCGTCGTGAATCACGCGCCGCGTCAAAAAAATTCGCGGGAAATCTTCGGCAGTCACGCGCAAATACGGATAACTTTTGTCGTCCTTCAAGCTGATGTTGTAGCGCGGGCGGTGCTTCTTGATTAAATTGCACTCAAGAATCAACGCTTCGACTTCCGTGCCCGTGACAATCGTCTCGAAGTCGGCGACTTTGGCAACCATAGCTTTGACTTTCGCGCCGTGATTTTTGTTCGCCTGAAAATATTGGCGGACGCGATTTTTCAGCACGCGGGCTTTGCCGACGTAAATAATTTTGCCGCGAGCGTCGCGCATGATGTAAACGCCCGGCGTATTCGGCAGGATTTTAAGTTTCTCTTCGACAACGTTCAAATGAATCACCTTCGGGTCGCTTTAAAAGCGACGGAACAATTGACGCGCCCGGATTGCTCAACTGTCGAGCATTTCAGCCGCGAACATTACGAAATTTCGGAGGTCAATTATGATTTACAGAATTTATACCGACGGATCTTGTTTGGGCAACCCCGGCGCGGGCGGCTGGGCAGCTGTTATCGTCGACGCGGACAACCGTCGCGAAGAAATTTTCGGCGGCGACGCGCACACGACAAATAATCGCATGGAGTTGACGGCGGCGATTCGTGCGCTGGAAAAAATTTCGGACGGCTCAAGCGTTGAACTTTTCACCGACAGCAGCTATCTGAAAAACGCTTTCACCAACGGCTGGCTGGTCAAGTGGAAGCGCAACGGTTGGAAGACCGCCAACAAAAAACCCGTGCTCAACCGCGACTTGTGGCTTGCGTTGGACGCGCTGATTTCAAGCCGCGCCGTGAAATTTCATTGGGTCAAAGGTCACGCGGGACATTTCTACAACGAGCGTTGCGACGAATTGGCGCGAAGTTGTGCCGCACGCATGAAGTCAACGCCCGTCGAAGTAACCGAAATTGTCGAACGCCCGAAAATTCACGTGCCCGAAGACAATTCGCCCAAAGGTCAGCTGAACTTGTTTTGACGCGACGATAAATCGGCTTGTGTTATCGATGAAGTCAACGTCCGTCGAAGTGCCGAAAGTTGTCGAACGCCCTTGACAATCGGATTCGCTAATCGAAGCGATACCGTTAAACCAATTGGATGCAACGTCTACGTTGCCCAAAAGAAAACAGCCCGTGTATTTCGCATCACGCGAAATGGCACGGGCGGCGACCGTCATCCATGACGGCCGAGTATTCGGTTACGCGTCATGTTTCTTGTCGACGTGAACTTCGGGCAGAGCCAAATTTTCTGCGGCGAAATCCAGCGCAGTCTTCGCGTGGTCTTCGTGATTGACGTTAAGTTTTGCCTCGCGGACAATCTGCGCGGCTTCGGCGACGGTCGTTGCCTGCGATTCGATAAGCCGTGCGATTGTCTCCAGGTGCGAATTGAAGTCGTCGTTGCTCATTCCTTTGCCAAACATGTGAAAACCTTCCTTCAGATAAAGTTGATGAAAAACGTGATTGTCAAGCTGTTGATGAAGTCGGCGAACATTGATCCGACAATCGGCACGAGTATGTACGCTTTGACCGACGGCGCGAATTTGCCCGTCAAAACCTGCATGTTCGCCATTGCGTTGGGTGTCGCGCCCATGCCGAAGCCGCACGTGCCCGCCGACAAAATCGCCGCGTCGTAATCGCGACCCAAGACGTTGAACACGATAAAGTACGCGAAGATGAACATTAACAGCGTTTGTCCGACGAGCAACACGACGAGCGGCAGGGCAAGTTCCGCCAACTGCCACAGTTTCAAAGTTATCATTGCGATACCCAAAAAGATCGACAGGCAGATACCGCCGATGTCGTTAATTTCGCCGATGTGAACGGTGAAATGTCCCGTAAATTCGCTCCAGTTGCGCATAATCGCCGCGACAATCATTGCGCCGATATACACGGGGAACGTCATGCCGGTTTTCGACAGCACCATTGAAACGACCGTGCCGACGCCCATTGCAATGCCGAGTTGGTAAGCGGCGGGCGCGTACATGCTCACGGAACGAACGTGTTTGCGTTCTTCTTCGACGAGCGGCGTTTCGTCAGCTTGAACGGCAGTTTTGAGCAGGTCTTTGCCGAGAATCAAACGTCGACCGAGCGGTCCGCCCATTAATGAGCCTGCGACAAGTCCGAAAGTTGCCGCCGCCGTGCAAAGTGTCGTTGCGCCGACAAGTCCCAGGTCTTCAAGCACGGGACCGAACGCGCCCGCAGTGCCGTGACCGCCGACCATCGAGATTGAACCCGTGCACAATCCGATAAACGGGCTGATGTCCAGCACCTTCGACAGCGCGACCGCCAAAAAGTTTTGACAGACAATTAGCGCGCAGACACAGCCGAGGAACATCAGCAACGCGACGCCGCCGCTCTTCAAGATTTTGACGTTGGCTTGAAAGCCGACCGACGTGAAAAACGCCACCATGCAGACGTTTTTGAGCGTCTCGTCGAAGGCGAAGGCGACAATCCCCGACGTGTAACAAATACAACTGACGATTGCGAACAGCAGTCCGCCGATAACGGGCGACGGTATGCAAAACGTTTCCAAAAATTCGATGCGACGCTTGAGGAAGGTGCCGACGTACAGCATGACAATCGCCACCGCAAGTGTTTGATACATGTTGATTTCGAGCGTGTACATGCGTGTCGCCTCCTTAGTCTTGACTGGCTTTGACGCTTTGACCGGACTTGCCGCTGTAAACGTTGACTTTGACGCCCTGCGTGTCGTAGAACTTCGCCGCGCCCGCGTGGAAGCTTGCGGGTATGTCTTCAACCGCATACTTCGTGCCGAGTTTGGCGTCGCTCATGTTGTGCGGCAACTTGTCGGCGTTCCTAAAAATAAATTCGGTGAGATAAGCAACTTCGTCGTCTTTGAGTTCGGTGCTAGCAACCAAAACCGCCTTGACGCCGATTGTTTGAACGTCCGCGCTTTGACCGGG
>JAFVBP010000169.1 GCA_017479925.1 Selenomonadaceae bacterium
TGGCGGTTTTGATTCGCGGCGTGCACTCAATCGGCAAAGTTTCGAGTTTTATCGTGCCGTCAATGGCGTTTTTTTACATTCTGTTTACGGTGATAATCGTCATCGTCAATTTTGAAAACGTGCCCGGCGGCTTGGTGGTTATGTTCCAGATGGCGTTCAATACCGAAGCTGTCGCGGGCGGCGTCGGCGGCACGATTATCGCGTCAATGTTGACGGCAATGCGTTGGGGCGTTGCTCGCGGCGTTTTCAGCAACGAGGCAGGTCTCGGCTCCGCTCCGATTGCGGCGGCGGCGGCAAAAACCGATCACGCGTCGCGTCAAGGTTACGTCAACATGACGGGAACTTTCTTCGACACGATGATTATCTGCTTTTTGACGGGCTTGGTTATCGCAAGTTCGGGCGTTTTGGGAACGGTTGACCCCGCGACGGGCAAGTTGATTTCGGGCGCACCGTTGACGATTTTGGCATTTTCGACGGTTTACGGCGAAGGCGCGAAGTATATCGTTTCGATTGCGTTGGCACTTTTCGCTTACTCGACGATTCTCGGCTGGGAATATTACGGCGAAAAGTCGCTTGAATATCTCGTGCAAGCGCGTCCCGTCATTATCGGCTATCGAATTGTTTTCAGCTTGATTACGTTTATCGGCGCGACGCAAACGCTTGATGTCGTCTGGAATTTTTCCGACACGATGAACGGCTTGATGGCGATTCCGAATTTGCTGTGCCTGCTGATTTTGAACAAAGACATTGCCAAAGAGTGCTTCGATTATCAGAAAGATTTCGTCGCGCAGGGTAAGTAGTGTTTAATGTTACTTTTCTTTTGGCGCAAAAGAAAAGTAACCAAAAGAAAACAGCCCGCTACGATACATCCTGTATCGTGCGCGGGCGGCGGCCGTCATCCGTGACGGCCGTATTTTCGTTTGTCTGTAGAAAAATCTTTGTGCGCGCTGTACAATGTCGCCAAAACTTTTGAGGAGCTGACCCGTGTGTCAAAACGCAAAGTCAAAAAACCCGCAGTCGAAACCGTCGAATCGCTGACCGAAGAATTGATTCGGTGCCGCGAACTGTTTCACGACAAAGCGAAAATTCTTCGCACGGCTGAAAAACTTTTCGCGCTCAAACCCGACAAGCCCGCGCCCGTCGAAAGAATAGCGTCGCTGTATCTTGATTACGAAATGGCAGACGAGTCGGCTCAAGTTTTGGCGTACATGGAAGAAAAATTTCCGCCGTCGCCGTATCGATTGCTGTTGCGTGCCCGATTGTTTCACCTGCAAAAAAATCTGCGCGAATGCATTTCGGTAGCCGAACGAGCTTTGACGTTGGACGGCGCGAATTTAATCACGCAAATGTTGCTTCACAACCTTTTGGGGCAGGCGTATCGTTTCGTCGGCGAAAGTCAACGGGCGATTGAGCATTACGAATTCAACGCGAAACTTGACTTGAGTCCGCTTGCCGATTCGCCGCAATTCGAGCAGGCGCGACGGATTCAAATCGACGAGTACGACAATTTTTTGTTCAACCTGCACAACGTCAACGCCACGCGGGAAAAAATTTTCGCCGAGACTCGCGGCTTCAACAAATTTTTCGCGCAGATTCCGCGTTACAAGCACGATATCAAACGTCACGCCCGCCACAAAAAAATTCGCGTCGGATACATTTCGCCTGACGTGCGATTTCATGTCGTCGCGTTTTTCAGCGCGCATTTTTTCAAGAGCTACGACCGCACGCGCTTTGAAGTTTTCGTGTACGCGAACAATCGTGCCGACAAAGTCACCGCCGAATTTAAAGCGAACGTCGACGGCTTCCGCGACATTTTGGACATGCCCGCAAGCGAAGTTGCCGCGAAAATTTTCCGCGACGAAATTGACATTTTGGTTGACTTGGCGGGTCACACTGCAAACAATTCGCTGGAAGTTTTGGCGTACAAGCCCGCACCGATTCAAATTTCGGGCATCGGTTACTTCGATTCGACGGGGCTTGACACGGTCGATTATTTTATCGCCGACAAGTTCACCGACCCCGAAGGTCTCAACGAAAATTTCTTCACGGAGAAAATTTTGCGCCTGCAACACAGCCATTTCTGCTACGTGTGGCACGATTACCCGTTCATGGTGACGCCCGCGCCCGTCGCGAAAAAAGGTTACGTCACCTTCGGCAGCTTCAACGGTTTCGCCAAAGTCACCGACGACATGCTCAAACTTTGGGCGAAGATTTTGGACGCCGTACCGAATTCGCGCCTGCTGGTCAAAAGTCGCACGTTTCGCCCGAATTGCGGTCTTGAACTCGTTCGCCAACGCATGATTGACGCGGGACTTGACGTTGAACGCGTCGACTTCGAGCCTGACGAACTTGATTACCTGCACAGTTATGAACGCGTTGACGTTGCGCTTGACACCTTTCCGTACCCCGGCGGCGGCACGACCTGCGACGCGCTGTATATGGGCGTGCCCGTTGTCACGTTGACGGGTGAGCGACACGGTTCACGCTTCGGCTATTCGTTGTTGACAAACGCGGGACTTGGCGAACTTTGCGCGTTCACTCCCGACGAATACGTTCAAAAAGCCGTCGATCTTGCCCGTGACTTGCCGAGGTTGCGCGAATATCATTTGACGATTCGCCGCAAGTTGGAAGAGTCGCCCGTCATGAACGATGCGATTTACATGGGCGAA
>JAFVBP010000170.1 GCA_017479925.1 Selenomonadaceae bacterium
AACGCAGTCGCCCGAAAAAATTCGCGGCTTGATTGACCTGCTCAAAAAAATTCCCGCGCAGATTTCGGAAACGTTGTCGGACGTGGAGCCGATTAAAACTTTCGCACGGCAATACGGTTTCAACGAGGACGTGTTTTATATTGGGCGCAGTCTCGATTACGCCGTCGCGTTGGAAGGCGCGCTCAAGCTCAAGGAAATTTCTTACATTCACGCGGAAGCTTACGCGTCGGGCGAACTCAAGCACGGTACCTTAGCTTTGATTGTCGAAGGCGTGCCCGTCATTGCGTTGGCGACACAAAAATCCGTCTACGAAAAAACGCTGTCGAACATCAAGGAAGTCAAAGCCCGCGACGCCATTGTTATCGGCATTGCAGCTCAAGGCGACACGGAACTCGAAAAATATCTCGATCACGTCATTTTCGTGCCCGAAACGGACGAGCTGTTGATTCCGCTTTTGACCGTCGTGCCGTTGCAACTTTTGGCTTACTACGCGGCGATAACTCGCGGTTGTGACGTGGACAAGCCGCGCAATTTGGCAAAGTCGGTGACCGTCGAATAATGGACTTACAACTCGACGAAACGCTTGCCGCCAATTACAAAAACGCGTCGCAAAAAATTCGCGTGATAAGCGAAGGTTGGCTTCTGCGAAATTTGTTTTGTCCGTGTTGGGCAACGAGCATGTCGACAAGATACAGAACAATTCGCCTGTCGCCGACGTGTATTGTTCGACTTGCGGCGAAACATTCGAGTTGAAGAGCAAACGAAACCATATCGGCGCGAAAATTCCCGACGGCGCGTATCGCACAATGATTGAACGAATTACGAGCAACGTCAACCCGCAACTTTTCGTTATGCAATATTCGCCGTCGCTGTTCGTGACGGATTTGACGTTCGTGCCGAAATTTTTCTTCACGGCGGACATAATCGAACGTCGCAGACCTTTGCCGTCGACGGCAAGACGAGCCGGCTGGATTGGTTGCAACATCCTGTACGAAAAAATTCCCGCGCAAGGTAAGTTGCCGATAATCCGCGACGGACACGAAGTCGAAGTTGCCGAAGTCCTGCGCAGTTACAACAAGATACAGTCGTTGCAGACGGACAATCTCAATCTGCGCGGCTGGATTTTTGACGTTTTGAATTGCGTAAACGACATCGGCTCCGAAGTCTTCACCTTGCAGGACGTTTACAAGTTCGCGGACGCACTCAAAGCCAAGCACAATCAAAATCGCAACGTCGACGCGAAAATCCGTCAGCAACTTCAATTCCTGCGCGACAAAGGCTTTATCGAGTTCGTCGGACGCGGCGTTTATCGAAAGGTTGGTTAATCCATGAAGAAATATCACGTCGTCATTGAAGAAACCGTTTCGGATACATTTGAAGTTGAAGCGACTTCCAAAGAGAATGCCATTTCTGCGGCGATTCGAGAATATAACGCGGGTAATTTCGTCGTCGGTTCCGACAATGTCGAACACAGACAAATTTCAGTAGTTGACGACGACGGCGAGCTTACGGATTGGGTCGAGTTTTAAAATCTTACCGCGAACAAAGTTTTCGGCATCGAGACGAACTTTTACACGGGCGGCGGTTCAAAACTCAACGAAACTGCGCGCAGTTACAAAACAATCGCCCTTGAAGCGCGGGACATTGCCGGTTTTGAATTCGTTTGGGTGACCGACGGCAAAGGTTGGAAAAAATCTGCGCGGCGAAACTTAAAAGAAACGTTCCTTGTCCTGCCGACGCTGTACAACATACGCGATTTGGAGGACGGAATTTTTTTAGATCTTTTCGCATGACCGAACGACCACTTTAAAAGCGGCGGAACAATTTGGCAAGCCGACAAATTTATTCGGAGCTTTTCACATGACTGAACGAGTAAATATTCTTGGCGTTAAAGTCGACGCGGTGACAATGTCGCAAGCCGTCGAACGCGTGGCAAATTTAATCGACGCAGGCAAACCGTCAATCGTGGCGACGGCAAACGCCGAAATGCTTTTGCGGGCGACACACGACGCCGAACTCAAAGACATTTTGAACGCGGCAAGTTTGGTTGTGCCCGACGGCGCGGGAACAGTTTGGGCAGCGCGACACCTGGGCAAACACATGCCCGAACGCGTCGCGGGCTTCGATTTGGTTCAGGAGCTGATGAAAATTTCGCCCGTCAAAGGTTGGCGATTTTTTCTGTTCGGTTCCGCGCCGACAATCGCCGACAAAGCCAAGTCCAAAGCTGAAACGTTATACCCCGGCATAAAAATCGTCGGCACGCGCAACGGTTACTTCACCGCAGACGACGAAGCCGAAATTATTTCGCAGATAAAATCTTCGCGTCCCGACATTTTGCTTGCGGCTCTGGGCGTCCCGAAGCAGGAAAAATGGCTTGCCAAATTCCGCGACGAACTCAACGTACCCGTGTCAATCGGCGTCGGCGGTACCTTCGACGTAATGGCGGGCGTCGTCAAACGTGCGCCGCTTTGGATGCAACGGGCAAAACTCGAATGGCTTTTCCGTGCAATGTTGCAACCGTCCCGCGCAGGACGATTGGTCGCCTTGCCGAGATTCGTCTTGAAAGTTCATCAACAGAAATTAAGTGGCTAGTGGTCAGTGATTAGTTGTCAGTTTTTTGACTAACCACTAACCACTAACAACGGAGCGTGATAATTTTGAGCATAATCAAGGAAGGCTTTTACTTCGCGGGCGTTGCGCTCCTCGTCGCGATTTTACTCGGCGTGCTGATTCACCCGTACGCCGCGATTGTGCCCGCAGTGCTCGCCTGTTACTGCATTTATTTTTTCCGCAACCCGAAGAGAACAATTCCTGCGGACGAAAATTTAATCGTGTCGCCCGCCGACGGTACCGTTCAAGACGTTACGGAGGTCGACGACGACGACTTTGTCAACGGGCACTGTCGCAAGGTGATAATTTTTTTGTCGGTCTTCGACGTGCACGTCAACCGCAGTCCGATAGCCGGCGAAATCAAAATTCAAAAATACGTCTGCGGTCGCTTTCGTCCCGCTTATAAAGATTCGGTCGGCTTCGAGAATGAGCGGCATTTAATCGGCATCGAAAACGACAGGATTCGCGTGACGGTCACGCAAGTTGCGGGCATTTTGGCGCGGCGAATTGTCAGTTGGGTCACGCTTGACGACAAACTCGAAAAAGGCGAACTCTACGGCTTGATTCGTTTCGGCTCGTGCACAGAGCTGGTTGTCCCCGATAACGTCGAGGTTCTCGTCAAAAAAGGCGACAAAGTTCGCGGCGGCGAATCAATCGTCGGTCGGATAAAGTGAGGTGAGCGCAATGAAGTGGATATTGCCGAACGCTTGCACGGCGGCGAATTTATTTTTCGGAATGCTTTCAATTTTGTCGACGTACGAAGGCGATTACTTCAACGCGTCGATTTTTATCTTGCTCGCGTTGATAGCTGACGGCATGGACGGTCGAGTTGCCCGCGCACTCAACGCAACGTCGGAACTCGGCAAAGAAATGGATTCGCTGTGCGACCTCGGCTCGTTCGGAATTGCACCCGCGTTCCTGGCGTACTCGTTCTGCATGCACAATTTCGGTCTGCTCGGCAAGGCGGCGGCGATAATCTTCGCGCTGTGCGGCATGTGGCGACTTGCAAGATTCAACGTCAACACAAGCGTCGTGCACGGCTTTTTCATGGGCTTGGCGATACCTGCGGGCGGTTGCATTATCGCGACGACAACGCTGTTGTTCCTTGCGCTGGACGTTCGCCCCGAAAATTTCGGACTGGTCTACCCGATAACCGTGATAATCGTCGCGTATTTAATGGTAAGTCACGTGCATTATCCCGACTTCAAAGGCGGCGGCGAAAAACTTTTCCTCGTCGCAAAAATTTTCGCGGCGGCTGTCTTCGCGGGCATAATTTACATTGCGCGTGACGTTCCCGTTCAAGGCGTGCTGACGGCAATTTTCGCGACGTATGCGCTTTTCGGCATCGTCAATTCGCTGATAACGCTCATGACACGCGACAAACTCTGACAATCGAGGCAGGTAAAACAAATGTTTAATTACCCTTTGGATGTGCTCATGGTGCCGCTGCAGGTGGTGCTGTTCGTGTTTACGTTTTACCTGTGCTTGATCGGGTTTTTCGGCATGTGGCGACGGCGCGAAGTCAAAATCCAAACTCCGCAAAAAAAATTCGCCGTGATTGTCGCGGCACACAACGAAAGCGCGGTTATCGAGCCGTTGATTAAAAACTTGAAGTCGCTGGAATATCCCGACGAACTTTATGACATTTTCGTTATCGCGGACAACTGCACCGACAACACCGCCGAAATTGCCGAACGTGCCGGCGCGATTGTCTGTCGCCGCGTCGACGAAAACAAAAAGTCCAAAGGTTTCGCGCTTGAGTGGATGTTCGAGAAACTTTTCGACATGGAAACTCGCGGGCAAGTTTACGACGCCGTTGCAATTTTCGACGCGGATAATTTGGTTCACCCGAAATTTCTGTTCGAGATGAACAATCGGCTCTGCAAGGGCGACAAAATTATTCAAGGCTTCCTTGACGCGAAAAATCCTTACGACACGTGGGTCAGCGGCACGTTCGCGATTGCTTTTTGGGTTATCGATTACGTGTCGCACCTCGCCAAAACGAATATCGGCTTGTCGGCTGTCCTCGGCGGAACGGGCATGTGCATTACCCTTGACGTGCTCAAAAAACACGGTTGGCGTGCGACGTGCCTTACCGAAGACATGGAATTTACCATGAAGTCGCTTGCCGAAGGTCTCAAAACCACTTGGGCGCACGACGCGATTGTTTACGACGAAAAGCCGTTGACGTTCGCGCAATCGTGGACACAGCGGAAACGTTGGGCACAAGGTCAATTCGACGTGGCGCACAGATTTATTCCGAAGATGCTTCGCGAAGGTTGGCGGCGCAAAGATATTCGCATGTTCGACGGCTGTTTGTATCTGTTGCAACCGCATTTTTTGATGCTGTCGTCGTTTTTCTTCGCGATGAGTTACATTCAGCTGGCGGTCGGCACGCTGTACACGAACATTTATTCGGTCATGCCGTCGCAGATTTTAATCGTGATCATGATTGCGCAGTACGTCCTGCCGATGATTATCTTGATTAAAGTTCGCGCAAAGCTCAAGTCGTGGTTTTACCTGTTGCTGTACCCGCTGTTTATATACTCGTGGATACCGATAATTTTTATCGGCTTCCTGCACCGTAACGAACACGAGTGGGCGCACACCAAACACACGCGTTCAATGAGCT
>JAFVBP010000171.1 GCA_017479925.1 Selenomonadaceae bacterium
ACCGAAAATCGCGGCAACCGTCTGCTTCACTGCGTCGAAATGCCGTTTGCAACCGTCGAAAAACTTTTCAAACGCGCTCTTGCTTACGACGCGGGCATTCACGTTTACACGCTCGACACAGTTTACGGCTACCGTTTCACCGACAACGAACGCGCTTACCTGGCGGGACGCATGGCCGTTGTCGAACGCGACGACTTGAATATTGACTTTCTGCGCGGCGAAAAAATCATCAAGATTTTGTTCGTCAACACCGACCAAAATTATCTGTGGCAAATGGAACGCGAACTTGCCGACATCACCGCCGACGTGACCGTCAGCTTTTCGAGCAACCGTTACATCGAATTTTCACCGCACGGCGTCGACAAAGGCGCGGGATTGCTCAAGCTTGCGGAAATTCTCGGCGTTAAAGTTTCGGAGACAATCGCTGTCGGCGACAACTTCAACGATCTGTCAATGATTCGTGCGGCGGGACTCGGTGTCGGCGTCGCCAACTGCGTCGACGGCATCAAGCAAGATTGCGATTACATTACGGCGGCGACCTGCGACGAAGGTGCCGTTGCTGAAGTCATCAACAAGTTCGTCTTGTGACGCGGCGCGGGTCACACCAACTGGATGCAACGTCACGTTGCTTCCGTCGCTTTTAAAGCGACCCGTTGCCGAAGTCATCAACAAATTCATTACGGAGGAGATCAAATGAAACTCATCATCGACGACGCGCACATCGACCAAATCAAGCGCATTTACAAATTTTATCCCGTCGACGGCGTGACGACGAACCCGACGATTTTGGCGGCAAGCGGGCGCAAACCTTACGACGTGCTCAAAGAGATTCGCGAATTCATCGGTGCGGACGCTGAACTTCACGTTCAGGTTGTCGCTCAAACCGCCGACGACATGGTTGCCGACGCGCACAGAATTCGTCAGGAACTCGGCGCGAACACTTACGTCAAAATCCCGTCCGTCGAAGAAGGTTTCCGCGCAATGAAGTTGCTTAAAGCCGAAGGCGTCAACATCACCGCGACGGCAATTTACACGCCGATGCAAGCGTTTCTTGCCGCCAAAGCCGGTGCAAGTTACGCCGCGCCGTACATCAACCGCATTGACAACATGGGCTATGACGGCGTTTCAATCGCGCAACACATTCACGACATTTTCCGCAACAACAACCTCAACGCGAACGTTTTGGCGGCGAGTTTCAAAAATTCTCAACAGCTGCTTGAACTTGCCGAATACGGTATCGGTGCGGCGACGGCTTCGCCCGACGTGATTTTTTCGCTCGTCAAAAACGACGCAATTACTTCCGCGATTAACGCTTTCGTGCGCGACTTCGAGAAACTCTGCGGCGAAGGCGTAACAATGCGTAATGCGTAATGCGCAATGAAAATTTTTGTCCGTTGACTTCGGTCGGCGGCTTTTTTATTGCAACGGAACGCGGCTCCTTTCGTAACGAAAACGTTTGTGTTACAATTCCCGAAAACTTTCAAAGGAGCAACTCACATGCGCAAAAGAGACTCACAAATTCTGGACGCGCTTGGCGTGCGAAAAAAAATTTCCGTACAGGAATTGGCGGAACTGCTGAACGTGTCCGACGTGACGATACGCAAAGATCTGTCCGTTTTGGAAAGCAACGGTCTGCTCAAACGCGAACACGGTTTTGCCGTCCTGCCGACAAGCGACGACGTCAGCACGCGCCTGCTGTTCAATTACGAAACGAAACGCCGAATCGCACGCAAGACCGCCGAATCAATTCACGACGGCGAAACGCTCATGATTGAATCCGGCTCGTGTTGCGCGTTGTTGGCGGAAGAAATTTCTACGACGAGGCGCGACGTGACAATCATCACGAATTCGGTCTTTATCGCAAACTTCGTGCGTCACAAGGCGGCACGGATAATTTTGCTCGGCGGTGAACTTCAGCAAGAATCTCAAGTTATGGTCGGTTCGCTGGTCAAAAAGTGCGCGGAGAATTTTTCCGTCGAAAAATTTTTCATGGGCACGGACGGTTTCAACGAACGCGGCGCAATGTCGGGCGACTTGATGCGTGCCGAAGCCGTGCGCGACATGTCCGAATCTGCGCGGCGTGCAATAATTTTGACGGAGTCGAAGAAGTTTTCTCAATTCGGCGTGGTACCGTTGCTCGCGTACAAGCAAATCGATACGATTTTCACGGACGCGGACATCTCCGCCGAAACGAAGAAACTTTTCGCGTCGAAAGGCGTCACCGTCGTCGAAGCTTGATAAAGTCGCGTAAATGAATTACACTTGCACGCGTTGAAAACGACAATCACGAGGAGGCTAAATCTTTCATGCTTTATCGCAAGGTTGACACAAACTTGAACTTCGCGAGTCGCGAGAAAGAAGTCGAAACTTTTTGGGCTGAACATGACATCGCGCAAAAAGCTATCGACAACCGCGACGGTTGCGAAGATTATACGTTTTACGACGGTCCGCCGACTGCAAACGGTCAGCCGCACATCGGCCACGTTTTGACGCGCGTCATTAAAGACTTGTTCCCGCGCTACCACTCAATGAAGGGTCAAAAAGTCCTGCGCAAAGCCGGCTGGGATACGCACGGTCTGCCCGTCGAGCTGGAAGTCGAAAAGCTCATCGGCATCAACGGCAAAGAGCAAATCGAAGCTTACGGCATGGAACCGTTCATCAAAAAGTGCCGCGAATCCGTCTGGAAGTACAAAACCATGTGGGAAGAATTTTCGGGCGTCGTCGGCTTTTGGGCGGACATGGAGCACCCGTACATCACCTACGAAAACGATTACATCGAGTCGGAGTGGTGGGCGCTCAAACAAATTTGGAACCGCGGTCTGCTGTACAAAGGTCACAAAGTCGTTCCGTATTGCCCGCGCTGTGGCACGCCGCTTTCCAGTCACGAAGTCGCGCTCGGCTACAAAGACGTTAAAGAACGTTCGGCCGTCGTCAAGTTCAAAGTTGCGGACGAAAACGCTTACTTCCTTGCGTGGACAACGACGCCTTGGACATTGCCGTCGAACTTGTGCCTGTGCGTCAACCCGAAAGTCGATTACGTCAAAATTCAAGTCGGCGACACGGTTTATATTTTGGCTGCCGCGTTGGTCGACAAAGTTTTTGACGGCGTCGAAGGCGAACGCAAAATTTTGGCGACGTGCAAAGGTGCCGAACTTGAATATCGCAAATATGAGCCGCTGTATCCTTTCGCCGACGAAATTGTTGCGCGTTCGGGCAAAGCCGCTCATTACGTCACCTGCGACGATTATGTCACCACCGAAGACGGCACGGGCATTGTTCACTGTGCGCCCGCTTTCGGCGAGGACGATAACCGCGTCTGCAAGAAGTACGATATTCCGTTCGTGCAATTCGTCGACGGCAAGGGCAACATGACCGCCGAAACTTACTGGGCGGGCACTTTCGTTAAGGACGCCGACCCGCTGATTTTGCGCGACTTGAAGACTTCGGGCAAACTGTTCAAAGCTCCGCCGTTCGAGCACAGTTATCCGCATTGCTGGCGTTGCGACACGCCGTTGATTTACTACGCCCGTGAATCGTGGTTCATCAAGATGACCGCCGTCAAAGACGATCTGCTCAAAAACAACGCCAAAGTCAACTGGATTCCGCCGACAATCGGCAAAGGACGTTTCGGCGATTGGCTTGAACACGTGCAAGACTGGGGCATTTCGCGCAACCGCTACTGGGGCACGCCGCTCAACATTTGGGAATGCAAATGCGGACATCAACACTCAAT
>JAFVBP010000172.1 GCA_017479925.1 Selenomonadaceae bacterium
ACGTGCAAAATGGCGGACGGTTGCTGAACGATTTACAGGTATTGGCGGCGATTTCAAAAGCTGACGAAGAACAAAAGCTTGATATTCTTGAATTGTACGCCGACGCGCTCTGGGGACAAAGTTCTCTCGTGGCGTGGATTCAAGATACCTTGAACAAAGTTGCCAAGCCTTTCCGAAAAGATTGGTTCAGCGAAACGATTTATCTGCCGTTCGAGACGATTGAATTGCCCGCGCCGAAAATGTTTGACGAAGTTTTGACTGCTTATTACGGCGATTGGCGCACGCCCGTTCATGACGGAAAAAATCGTATGGGAAATTTTCACAGCGCGGATATTCCTTGGCGTGAATTTTCAAGCCGCATTGATGTACCGAAATTTTTGGAACAAATGCTTTCAAAAACGTCTGCCGATTGAGTTAAACAAAAATTCTGCGCCGCAAATGACATTCGCAACAGTTTTTGACTAAGCTGCATGACTGATTGACGATACGAAAAAAACCGCCTCGCATTTGAGACGGGTTTTTTTGTTGACGCATTGATTTCCTTAAAGCTTAAAGCTCAAAGCTTTTTATTTCAACGCGTAACCGTTGTTGTACATGGCGTCCTGTTCCTTGCGGGTCTTGTAAAGTTGCGTGGTTGTGTCAAGTTCAACGTCGTCGAGCGTGAGGAGCTGACCTTTCGGCACGTCGCGGAGCATTTTGGCTTTCTTGTTGACAAGCCCGTAAACGACGTAGCCTTTTTTGTAAGTTTCTTCGGCGGTTGCGATTGAGCCGTAAGTTGTGTAGCCGCCGATACCGTCAATCGTCTGACCTGCTTTAAGATCGACTTTCGCGACGGTAATGCATTCGCTGACAGGACCGTCAAGCGGAATAATCGTCGGTTCGCGGTCGATAACGAGCTTGGCGACAGTCAACGGCGTTTCGAGGTTGCACAGGTGATACGGGCGATAGAGCGTCCACAACGGACCGGGACCCATGCTGTGATATTGCATTTGGTAAGCGATTTCCTGATTGTCGGTGGCGACGGTGACGAAGACGCCCGGCGCGATTCCGTTGACGTATTCAACAACGCCGTGTTTGTTCAAAATGCCGCCGTCCGCTTTGAGTTTGAATAATTCGTTGAGCTGTTTAATGCCTTCGGTACCGGGTTTTGTCGCGACACCGTGACCGCCGATAACGTCGGGGACGAGACCGGTTGCGTTGGACATTGCCGTCATTTCAACCATGGTTTTCGTGCCGTCTTTGAACGAGCAAAGCATACGCGGGCTCATCTTGCGGCGGGTTGCCTCTTCCAAAACGGTATCGGGGTTGCAGGCATAATCGAGCTTGTTATTTTTGCCTTTGCCCATAACGCGAACTTGCATACCCATTGCTTTGGCGAAACAGTAAAGTTCCATGACCGCGCCGGGTTCGTCGCCTGCGGAGCCGGTGTAAATGACGCCGTTTTTATCGCCGAGTTTTTTGAGCCACGGACCGATAACCACGTCGGTTTCAACGTCCATCATGACAACGTGCTTGTGATTGTTGAGCGCGTCGGTAGCAATGCGAACGCCGATTTCGGGGACGCCTGTCACGTCAATCGCACATTCGACGAGGTTTGCGCTTGAGATTAAGTCGGCATTTTCCGTCGCGACGTATTTGCCCATTTCCATGAATTTGTTGGCTTCTTCAAGCGAATTGGTTTTGGCAATGTCTTCGTCACCGATACCCGCGTAATGAAATGCGTTAATGACGTTTTCGATTTTGATGTCGGCGACGATAGCGGGCATAATGCCTTTCATGCCGACCATTTGGCTGACCATGCCGCGACCCATTTGACCGGCACCGACAAGACCCGTGCGGATGATTTTGCCTTCAGCTTCGCGTTGTGCAAGTTTCTTGTCCATGTTCAACATAACTGCAAAACTCCTTTCGATTGTAGGAACTGGTAATTAGGAACTAGGAACTAGTAGGGACGAGTAAACTAGTTCCTGGTTCCTGGTTCCTAGTCCCTTAATAAATTTCAATCATGACTTCGACTTGAATGTCGTCTTTCGTCAACGGTTCGTCGCCCTGCAACATTATGCAACCGGGGCGTTCAGGTTCCGAGCCGCCTTTGAAACTAAGCGTGCAGTGACCCAATTCGCGCAGGGTACTTTTGGCTTCTTCGCCGACCGCCGTAATCTCAAAAACTTTTTCGCCGATAATCATCGTGTCACCGGGCGCGGGTATGCCGAGTAATTGTTCCTTTGTGTGCAAAACGGACAGTTCGGCAAGTTCGGGCGGCGCGTCGTTGTTGAAAATTATGATGAAGTTCGATTCGGGATCTTCGAGGAAACTCAGCGCAAGTTCGCCCCAGCCCGTTATCATTGTGTGGTATTTCATGTTCAAACCTCCGTGTTGAGCTTTGAGCTTATGAGCTTTAAGCTTTAAGGTGAGTGACGAATTTTCCTTAAAGCTCAAAGCTTACAGCTTAAAGCTAAAATCAGCTGTACAAGCCGATACTGAAGACGTAAGCAATCAAAACCGCAATCGGTCCGGTAATGACGCGGGAATAAAGAATCGCGGGAACGCCCAACTCAATCGTTTCGGGTTCCGCTTCGCCCAAACTCATGCCGACGGGAATGAAGTCGCAACCGACTTGCGCGTCAATGGCGAACAACGCGGGCAATGCGTATTGCGGCGGAATGTTGCCCAAACCGATTTGCACGCCAAGTAAAGTTCCGACAACCTGCGCGATAACGGCACCCGGTCCGAGCACCGGCGAAATGAACGGAATTGCGCAGATGAACGAGACAATCAACATACCGGGCAACGTCGACGCTATCGGGCTGATTGTGTTGGCGATAACGTCGCCGAGCCCCGACGCGCTGATTATGCCGAGAATCATTGAAACGAACGCCATAAACGGCAGAATTGTTTTGATGGTGATGTCGATTGTTTCACGACCCGCCGCGTAGAATTTGTTGACAACGCCGCCGATTGCAATACCGATTCGCGTCGCAAGATTTTTCGGCTTGCCTTCGTTCATTTTGGCAATTTCCGCTTTTGCTTGAGCTTTGGTTTTCGGCGCGGAAGTCGGATTTGTCGGCGTGCCCGCTTTGGAAACCGCACTTTCGTCCGCAAAACTTATGCAACTTGCGTCGACGGCTGAAACGTAAATGTCTTCGGTGATAAATCTTGCAAGCGGACCCGTTTGACCGACGGGCAGAACGTTGACGGTGAAAATTCTTTTCTTCGGGTAGACGCCGCAACGAGCCGTACCGCCGCAATCGACAATCGCAACGAGAATTTCATTGTCGGGGACGCCCGTCGAAAATCCGTCGACAGCGGGGCAACCCGTCATTTCGGCAATCTTCGCCGCCACGGGGTGAATTCCGCCGCCGGTGACGCTGACAACTTTGTTTCGGGTGTCGGTAGGCACCAACGTCAACGGACCGCCGAAACCGCCTTTGCCGGCTTTAATCGTAACTGATTTGTATGACATATCCGCTGACCTCCGTTACTTCTTGTTGCTCATGTGAGCGTAAATTTTGTCGGTGACGATACCGCGAATCAAAATGACGATAACGCCGACGATAAAATATCTGACCGCCAAATCGCCGAGCGAAAGTCCGAGTTGCGTAATGCCCGCCGCAATGCCCATGTAAACGAAAAGTTCACCGCCGTTAGCGTGCGGGAAAAGTCCCGTAACCGGATGAACGAAACTGACTGCCGCGTCATAGAACGCAGGTTTGTTTTTCTCTTCGACGAAACGCCCGAAGGTGTAGCACATCGGGTTACACAGAAAGATAACGGCAAGCACCGGCAAAATCGTGTAGCGCGTGACGGTGTATTTTGTCGCGAATTCCGCAACGCCGTTCACTCTGTCTTCGCCGATTAATTTGATGAGCGAATTGACCGCCGTCATCATTATGACGACCAGCGGAATAATTCCCGTCACCCATGCGATAAAAGTTTCCGAGCCGGCACGGAACAAGTCCATAAAGCCGTTTGCCACAGCAGCAATAGCTTCCATAAAAAACGCCTCCTGACAGGAAGAAATTATTTTGTAACTGCGGCTTGCATGATAACATAAAATTGTTTCATGCAACAATCCTACGTTTGAACGCCGGTAAAAATATTTTTGCGGCTTGAAAAATCTTTACGGAAGTTCAGCAAACCTTGCGCACAATCAACGTCCGTAACCAGCACAGTCAAATATCCGCCGTTAATCGCTCCGGCAACTGCATAAATTTTGTTTTGACCGCCCGCAACGCCAACGCGACACGGAATTTTTTTCAGCACGGAAAGATTTATGCCCGCGACGCGACTGTTGAAGTCGTCAAAATTTTTCGTGTTGCCGTCAATGTCGAAGTAGCGCAAAATTATATCGCCGACTGCCCCGCGTCTGCCGAAATGTGCAAGCGTCCTGTTGTCAACGTAACCGGTCTGCAAAACGGTCGAATGTTCTGCGTCCGCACAGCCGATACCCAAAATCAACGCGTCGAGCTTGCGATATAAATCGGTGACTTTGCGGATGGTTTTTTCTTTGGAAAATTCTTCAAGCAACGAACGTTTGGAAAATAACGCGGGCGCGAACAGTTGCACACAATCGCCGCCGAAACGCTGAGCAAATTCCTGCGCAAGATAATTTGAGTGTAAATCGGGACGACTTTCGCCGACGCCGCCGAGTACCGGAACGAACGTGCAAGAAATTTTGTTCGCGACGAAAAAATCTGCGCGGGTGACCGATTGCAAAGTTGAGCCCATTGACACGCCGACAAGATCTTTATCGCGCAAAATCCGAGCGATAAATTTCAACGCGGCACGACCGAGTTCGGGATTGAGCGACGGGTTTTCGGTAAGCGGACTTGACGGGACAACGATGACTTCATGCAGGTTGAAAATTTTTTCAAGTTCGCGTTCCAATTTCCCGTAAAGCAAGTTGTCGGGGTTGCGGATTTCAATTTTGACGATGCCGAGTTCTTTGCCCGCGCTCAACATGCGTGAAACAGTCGGGCGCGAAATGCCCAGAATTTGGCAAATTTCTTTTTGCCCGACACCGTCTTGATAGTACAGACTGCAACATTTAAAAATCAATCGCACGTCGTCAATCAACTTGCGCATTTGTCAGCACCCGATTATTCGCCGATAATGACAACTTTGCATTTGCGGGGACGCGGGCGCGTTCTGTCGAAGTCGACAAAATAAACGTAGCCGGTTGTGCCGACGCCGAGTTTTCCGTTGTCAACCTCGAAAGTTTCGCTTGAACCGAGAATGCTTGCTTTCAAATGCGCGTCACCGTTGAAAAGTGCCGTGCGATCTCCGTTCGGCAGATAAGCTTCGGCATCCGGCCACGATTCGACGGCTTTGTAATGTTCTTCGCCGGGATAAATGTACTGTTCCTTCGACGTATGGTCGGGAATAATTTTTTTCAGCGCGTTGTTCAAATCAACCTGCAGAGACTCCATGCCGTTCGGCTCTATGTCGTGAGCAAATTCTTCAAAGAAAACCGCGCAGGTTGTGTGAGGAGAAATAACCGTGCAGATACCGTTTTTGACGCCGCTGTTTTCGATAGCCTTGCGAACTTCGGGCGTGATGTTGATAAACGTCGGGTCGCCGCCTTTGGACTGCAACTTGAGCGTTTCTTTGTAAACCGTCATGATGTGACCTCCTTGTTGAGCTTTGAGCTTTGAGCTTTGAGCTTTAAGGAAAAATCGCTGTCGCACCTTAAAGCTTAAAGCTTACACCTTAAAGCTAATTTCTTTCGTTGTAAGCTTTAACTATTGCCTCAGACATTTCCGCGACACGAATTGCGGGGTCGGGAGCCTTCAAAATTCCGCTGGTTGCTCCCGTGCCGTCCGCGCCGAGTTTGACAACTTTATAGCAATCGTCCGCCGTCGTCACGCCCGATGCAATCATAATCGCCACGTCGGGATTGATTTTGGAAATTCGTTCGCAAACTTCAATCGTGTAGCTGTCGTCGGCGGTTTTGCCCGTGCCGATTAAATCAGTCGGTTCGCAAAGCAAAATGTCGGGTGAAAGTTCCGCGACGGCTTGACCTTCGACAACCGAATCCGCACAAACAATCGTCGTGATGTCGAGTTCTTTGGCGCGTTGAATTGTTTTCGACAGTTCCGCAAGCGTCATTGAATTTTCCGCGTGATTGAGGAAAGTTGCATCCGCTCCGGCGTCCTTGAGCGATTCGGGCAGAATGTGACCCATGCCGCGACCGGGCTTCAATGACTCCATATGTTGCGCCGTGACGATGACATTTTTCGTGTTCGCCTTAATCAAGCGAATGTCCGCAAACGGGCACGTGAAAAAAATCGTCAACCCGAATTTTTCGGCGGCTTCGTCGGCAGCTTTTGCAAGTGCCAAAGATTTTTCGCCCCAAAGATACGACTTCGGATTAACGACCAAGAACGGGACAAATTTTTTCATGTCGGGAACCTCCTTTGAGTTGTTATTGAAACTTTAAATCAATCGGTTATGCAAGTCAATTTACGGGCGGCGGCATTTGTAAAAGTTTTTTTGTGCCGGCAGTGACTTTTACAAAGGAAAAAATAACCGCATTGCTTTTGTCAACGGGCACAGTCTATAATCGAAAAAAATTTGTCGGAAAGGTGATTCACATGTTGACACGGACGAAAGAAATTTTGACGGCGGCTAAGCAAAATCATTACGGAGTTGTCGCGCCGGATTTTTGGGATTTGAATTCCGCTCGCGACTTCGTTCAGGTTGCCGAAGAATTGAACGCACCGATTTTGCTTTCCTTCGCGCAGGCTCACAAACATTTGATTTCGCTGGACGAGGCGGCGGCTGTCGGCAAACTCATGGCTCAAAGCGTCAAAGCTCCAATCGCGTTGCACCTTGATCACGGCGAAGATTTTGCTTACGTCAAACGCGCCATTGAACTGGGATTTAATTCCGTGATGATTGATGCGTCGATGAATCCGTTCGACGAAAATGTTCGAATCACGAAGGAAGTTGCCGATTTTGCACACGCGCACGGCGTCGACATTGAAGCGGAAATCGGGCACGTCGGCGGCACGACCGAAAGTCCGACCGAACCGGCGGAAGTCGAAACGATTTACACACGCGTTGACGAGGCGGCGGCGTTCGTCGAAAAAACCGGCGTTGATTCGCTGGCAGTTTCAATCGGCACAAGTCACGGCGTCTACAAAAACAATCGCAAACCCGAACTGAATTTTACGCGCCTGCAGGAACTTGCAAAAAATGTTCCCGTACCGTTGGTTTTGCACGGCGGAAGCGGCACCGGTGACGACAATTTGAAACGCGCCGTCCGCGAAGGTATCACGAAAGTCAACGTCTTTACCGAATTCACGACAGCCGCACGCGACGCCGCAGTTGAAGTTGTCCGCAACGAGCAACTCAAAAGTTACATGCGCGTTCAACAGGCAGCCGACGAAGGAATTCGCAACGTCCTGCGCCATTACATAAACTTGCTCACGAAATAAAATTTGCAAGGCGTAAATCGGAGCCGTCACGGATGACGGCTCCCGCCCGCGGTTGAAACAGGATGTTTCACCTGCGGGCACGACAACGCACGGATTATCGCAACGTTTTTACAACGAACGACTAACGCTCGCCGCGTAGGCGGGTCTTTTCTTTTTGCTACTTTTTCTTTGGACAAGCAAAGAAAAAGTAGATCTACAAACTCAAACTTGAAATTGAACTTGAATCGGCGATAACGTTTCGGCAACAAAAAATCCCCGCCATGTTTGACGGGGAAATTTTTTTTTATAAGCAATATCAACGCTTGCCGCCGAACTTGCGAAACTCAAGCCACAGCGGTCCCGCAATGAAAATCGACGAATAACAGCCGCTGAAGAATCCGACAATCAGCGCGAACGCAAAATCTTTCGTCGTTTCGCCGCCGAAGAAAAACAGCGCAAATGTCGTGAACAAACATGTAAACACCGTGTACAGCGAACGCGTCAAAGTTTGGTAAATCGAGCGGTTGAGCAATTCGACGACGTTGCCGCCGCGTCTGAAATGTAATTTCAAATTTTCGCGCACCCTGTCGAAGATAACAATTGTGTCGTTAATCGAGTAGCCGACAACCGTCAACAGTGCCGCGACGAACGACGAATCAACTTGCCTCTGCGTGAACGAGAAAAACGCCAGCACGATTAAAATATCATGTACGAGAGCCGCAACCGCCGCAAGTCCGAATTTGAATTCAAAACGCCACGCAACGTACAAAACTATCAGCACCCACGAAATCACCAGCGCAAGTACCGCGTTCAAAATCAATTCGCCGCCGATAACCGCACCGACTTTTTCTTCGCGCAGAACGTCATAACTGCCTACCTGTTCGCGAATCGCCTGCATGACTTCCTTGCGTTGAGTTTCTTCCAAATCGACCGTGCGAATCATCACGTCAGTTGAAGTCGCCACGTCCGAAGTCGCGCCCGAAAGTTGAATCGTCGCACCGTCAAGCCCGAACGGTTTCAAACTTTCGCGAACCTGCGCGAT
>JAFVBP010000173.1 GCA_017479925.1 Selenomonadaceae bacterium
ATTTACGAAAGCTGGTACAACGTTCCGCACAAACACCCGAACGCGCCGCGAGTTTACGGCTTGGCGGAAATTTATCGCGAATACATTCGCACGGCAAAAATCATCGGCAACGCGGGCTGTTTCACCACGGCATCAATTCTTGCGTTGGCTCCGTTGGTCAAACATCATCTTGTTGACGCGAATTCGATTATCGTTGACGCGGCGTCGGGTGTTTCGGGTGCAGGTCGCGGACTCAAACTCGGCAACCATTTCCCCGAACTCTACGACAACTTCAAGGCTTACAACGTTGCCCGTCACCGTCACACGCCCGAAATCGAACAAGCACTTGAAGATTTGGGCGGTGAGCGCACGATTATAAATTTCACGCCGCATTTGGTTCCAATGTCACGCGGGATTTTGGCAACGTGTTATGCGACGCTTAAAGAAAATGTCGGCGACGAAATGATTGACGCGGCATTTCAAAAAATGTACGGCGACGAAAAATTTATTCGACTTTTGGGACGCGGCGGCTATCCCGAAACAAAATTCGTTCGCGGCTCAAATTTCTGCGACATCGGCTGGCACATTGACGAGCGTACGCGCCGTGTTATAATTCTTTCGGCGATTGACAATCTGGTTAAAGGTGCGGCAGGTCAAGCCGTTCAGAATTTCAATATCGCGGCGGGCTTCGACGAATCAACTGCGATTGACGTTGCGCCGATGTATCCGTGATTAGATCGATAGATCGTTAGATCGATAGATCGTTAGATCGATAGATCGTTAGATCGATAGATCGTTAGATCGATAGATCGTTAGATCGATAGATCGTTAGATTGTTAGATCGATAGTTTTAAAGCTTCAAACTGAAATAGGAGGCAAATAACATGTTCAGCGAAAATCATCGAATTGCGGGCGTTGCTTATCCCCTCGGCTTCAAGGCGGCGGGCGTGCGCGCAGGTATCAAAAAAAATGGCAACCTCGACGTGGCAGTTATCCACACGGAGCGCGAGGCTGCGGTTGCGGGCGTCTTCACGAAAAATCTTGTCGCGGCGGCTCCCGTTCAAGTCTGTAAAAAAGTTGTCGCGACGGGCACGGCTCACGCGATTGTTGCGAACGCCGGTTGTGCAAATGCCTGCACGGGCGAACAAGGTCTGCGCGACGCCGAACGCATGGCGGAAATTACTGCGGGCGAACTCGGTTGCAATGCGGACGACGTGATTGTTGCGTCGACGGGCGTTATCGGATTTAATCTGCCGATGGACAAAATGGAGTCGGGCATTAAAGCTGCAGTCCAAAAACTTTCCCGCGAAGGTTCAATCAATGCCGGCAACGCGATTGTCACGACGGATACTTATTCCAAAGCCTGCGCAACCGAAGTTCAAATCGGCGGCAAGGAAGTTCGTTTCGGCGCGATTGCAAAAGGTTCCGGCATGATTCGCCCCGATATGGCGACGATGCTTTGTTTCATCACGACGGACGCGGACATTGACCAAAAACTTTTACAGGCGGCTTTGTCGGACGCTGTCGAAGTTTCGTTTAACTGCATTTCCGTTGACGGCGACATGAGCACGAACGATTCTGTTGTCGTTTTGGCGAACGGCGCGGCGGGCAACCCGAAAATCACCGAACGCGGCGAAGACTACGAAAAATTTTTCGCGACGCTGAAAACCTTGTGCACGGAGCTTGCGAAAAAAATTGCGGCTGACGGTGAAGGTGCAACGAAATTTTTGACAATCAACGTCACGGGCGCGGAAAGTTTCGCGGACGCCAAAAAAGTCGGCATGAGTGTCGCAAATTCCCCGCTCGTCAAAACTGCTTTCTTCGGGCAGGACGCAAACCCCGGCAGAACAATCTGCGCGGTCGGCTATTCGGGCGTTAAAATCGTTCCCGAAAAAACCGTTATCGATTTCGGCGGCTTGAACGTTTATAAAGACGGTCTTGTCAGCAAATTCGACGCGGAAGAAATGCGCAAGGTTTTGGCTCAGCATGACATTGTTGTCGACATTGAACTTAATCTCGGCGACGCGGCGGCGACGGTTTACACTTGCGACTTGAGCTTCCAATACGTCAAAATCAACGCCGATTACACGACCTGATTTCTCGGAGGAAACTTTATGAGCAGTGAAGATTTCATCAAAGAACTTGCCTCAATGATTGACACGGGCACGGCTCCCGACGACAATTCCGCCGACGCGAAAAATTTTGCAAACTTCATGAACGTCAAAGATTTTATCAAGAAACTTTCCGAATTGATGGACACGGAAACGGAATTGACTTTGTGGACGAAACTTGCCGACCTTGAGGATTGGGATTCGCTCAGCATGGTGTCGTTTTATTCGTTCTGCACGACGCAGGGACGCACGGTTACTGCCGACCAAATTAAATCCGCGCAGACTGTCGAAGATTTATTCAAACTTGCGGGAGGCGCGACGAATTGACGAACGCGATTTTGCTTGACGAGCGCGCAAGCGTGACGCTTGACCCAACGGGAGCAACCCGCGACTTTTTGACGTTGATTCGTTGCAAAAATTTTTCGGGCGGTGAATATC
>JAFVBP010000174.1 GCA_017479925.1 Selenomonadaceae bacterium
CGAGACGATCGCGCCGAAAAGTCCCGTCGGCACGCTCAAAAGCACGGCGTAAGGCACCGACCAGCTTTCGTACAGCGCGGCGAGCATCAAAAAGACGAACACCAACGCCAACGCCAAGACTTGCCCCGTCGAACTGGCGGCTTTCTTTTCTTCGCGGGATTGACCCGACCACTCGATATTGAAGCCGACGCCCGCCTCTTCGTTGACGATCTGCTCAATCGCCGCCATAGCCTGACCGGATGAGTAACCTGCGCCCGCGTTGCCTTGAATCGTCACGGCACGAGCCGCGTTGAAGCGTGAAATTTGCGTCGGACCCGTCGAATAAGTCGGTCTGACCAAAGTGTCAAGCGGAATTCGTTGACCGTCGGCACCTTTGACGAAGACGAAACGCGCACATTCCGCCTCCGAGCGATAAAGCACGTCCGATTGAAGCATGACTTTGTACGTGCGCCCGAATTTGTTGAAGTCGTTGACCTGCATACCGCCGAAGTTGACTTGCAAGGCGTTAAACACGTCAGACAATTTCACGCCGAGGAGTTTGACTTTTTCGCGGTCGATTTCGTATTCAACCGTCGGCGTCGCAATGTTAAAAGTCGTGCGCACGCCCTGCATTTCGGGACGCTGATTCGCTTTGGCGACGATTCGTTTCGTGATTTCGTCAAGCTCAATATCGGTGTGACCCGCCATGTCTTGCAGTTGCAGTGACCAGCCGCCGACGTTGCCCAAACCGGGCAGTGCGGGCGGGTTGAACGCGATAACCCGCGCTTCGGGCACAACCATTGCGCCTAACCTGAACATTGTCCCGATACAGGCGTTGACGGAGGCATCTTCGCCGCGTTCGTTCCACGGTTTCAAGCCGCAAACGATAATGCCCGCGTTCGGTTTGGAGCCGAACGACAGTATGTCGAAACCCGTAACCATCATGCAGTTTTTGAGGCCGGGCATGTCCTTCATGACCGCCTTGCCGAGTTTGTCAATCGTCGCGACGGTGTGATTAATCGACGTGCCTTCGGGCAAGCTGACCGACGTAAAGAAATAACCTTGATCTTCTTCGGGCACGAAGGTTGACGGCAGCCGCTGATAAATCATCCACGTGACGCCGCAGACAATCACCAGGAAGACAATCGCCAACTTCGACCGTTTGATAAACGAGGCGACAATTCCGACGTAAGAATTTTTCGTGCGCTCAAACCAGTTGTTGAAGCCGTCGAAGAATTTGTCGAAGATGCTTTTCTTCGCGTTGGGATCTTTCGGTTTCAAAATCATTGCGCAAAGTGCGGGCGTCAACGTCAACGCGATAAACGCCGACAGTGCCATCGAAATTGCGATTGTCAAGGCGAATTGGCGATACAAAACACCCATCATGCCGCCGAGGAACGCGACGGGCACGAACACCGCCGCCAAAACAAACGCGATTGCGACAACGGGTCCTTGAACTTCGTCCATTGCGCGTTCGGTTGCGTCGACGGGTGTCAGTCCGCTTTCCATGTGGTGCTCGACGTTTTCGATAACGACAATGGCGTCGTCGACGACCAGACCGATTGCCAAAACCATTGCGAACAGCGTCAACGTGTTAATCGAAAAGCCCAGTACTACAAACGCCGCGAATGTCCCGATAAGCGACACGGGCACTGCCAAAAGCGGGATTAACGTCGCACGCCAACTCTGCAGGAACACGAATATGACGAACACGACCAACAGCAACGCCTCAACGAAGGTGTGCGCGACTTCCTCGATTGACGCACGGATATAATCGGTGCTGTCGAAAATTTCGCTGATAAGCAATTTGGGCGGCAAATTCGGGCGTTGACGTTCGATTATGTCCTGCACGTTGCGAACGGTCGTCATTGCGTTGGCGTCCGAAGTCAACTGAATGCCGAAGCCGACTGCGGGGTAACCGTTAAACTTCGCGACGATATTGTTCGCCTTTTGACCCGATTCGATTCGGGCAACGTCCTTCATGTAAACAAAGGTGCCGTCGCCGTTCGCCTTCAAGATGATGTTGCCGAACTCTTCAATTTCGGACAGGCGACCTTGAACTTTGCCGGTGTACTGTTTCTCTTGACCTTGAGCAAGCGGCATTGAACCGATTGTGCCCGCGGCTGCCTGCAAGTTTTGCTCGTTAATCGCGGCGGAAACTTCGGCGACCGTCAAGTCAAGTTCCGCCAACTTGTCGGGATTGAGCCAAATGCGCATTGAGTAATCGGAGCCGAAAATTTGAACGTCGCCGACGCCGTCAACGCGCTTGATCTCGTCCATCAAGTAAATGTCCGCGTAATTTTTCATAAACGCACGGTCATAAGTGCCGTCGGGCGAATACATTGACAGAAACAACGCCATTTCGTTCGACGCCTTACGTGTGGTGACGCCTTGA
>JAFVBP010000175.1 GCA_017479925.1 Selenomonadaceae bacterium
CGCCGACGACGTAAACGACATCTTTTTCGTACCAACTTTCCGCACGTCGACATTCGTCCGTGACAAGCGGGTCGTCGAAAAAAAGTTTCTGCCGCGGATAAACCGTGTTGAACTCAATCGGGCTGCATTTGACGGGGTCGTATTCGCCGCTTTTTAGCCGCACAGTTTTTATCTCGACGGCATCACCGCCGCGCAACATGAAGTCGGGAATTTCGGCGTTGTTGCTGACGAACGAAAAAATTTCTCTGTGACGATTGCGTTGCTCGTAAGGCGGCAAACCTAAACTGTCGGCGAAAAGATTTTTGACGAAGTCCGCAAAGTCGTCGTAACCTGCGAAATTTTGATTGAGCGGCGCGGACAAATTTATCAGCGTGCCGATTGCGTCGACAATGTTTCTGTTCGCGGCGATAATTTTTTTGTTCACGGCGACAAAACCTCGTTCATGGAGCCTGTGCGGAAACCTTGCAGGTCAAGCGTGACGTAAGCAAAGCCGAGCGATTTGAGTTTGTCGACGACGGCGACGCGAATTGTCATCAGACGCGAAAAATCTTCGGGCGAAATTTCAATTCGTGCAAGGTTGCCGTGCACGCGAACGCGAAGTTGACGAAAACCCGCGTCCGACAAAAAATTTTCCGCCGCCTCGACGGTCGAAAGTTTTTGTGCGGTCAATTCTTCGCCGTAAACGAAACGCGACGCCAAACACGCCATTGACGGCTTGTCGGCTGTCGGCAATTTCAGTTCACGCGACAGAGCGCGAATTTCAGCCTTCGACAGTTCGGCGGCTTTGAGCGGGCTTTGAATTCCAAGTTCGGCAAGCGCACGCGTCCCCGGTCGAAAATCGTTCGCGTCGTCAACGTTGGAGCCTTCGACGACATGCGCGAAATTATTTTCACGGGCAATGCGCAGGAAATTTTCAAACAGCGCACGTTTGCACAGGTAACAGCGATTGACGGGATTGGCTTTGACGCCGTCGATTTTGAGCACGTCCGCCGCGAAAATTATTTGACGGATGCCCTCGTTGTCGCAGAAATTTTTCGCCGCGTCGATTTCTTTGCGCGGGACGAAGTCACTTGCCGCCGTCAGCGCAATGGCTTTGTCGCCCAAAGTTTCGTGCGCGATTTTGAGCAGGAACGTCGAATCGACGCCGCCCGAAAATGCCACTGCGACGCCGTTAAGTTCACGCAAAAAATTTTTCAGCCGTTCGAGTTTTGACCGCAGTTCGTTCGCCAAGAAAATCGCCTCCCGAAAAATTCTGCGCGATATTGTATTAACACACCCGAAAAAAATCAAGTTGACGCGTCCGCAACGGCAATCGCTGACCGCAACGGTAATTCCGGCCGTCATGGATGACGGCCGCCCGCAGTTGATACAGGATGTATCACCTGCGGGCTGTTTTCTTTGGTTACTTTCTTTTGCGCCAAAAGAAAGTAACGTTCAACGCAATTCGCCGCCGCCGAACTGCAATTTGGAATTAAAACGCCGCGCCGAATCATTACGTAGCAACGTGACGTTGCATCCAATTGGTGTAATCCGCAATCGCCTCGCAACCGCAACGTTGTCATTACGCATTACGCATTGAGCATTACGCATTAAAAAAATCCCCGCGCACTTGCGGAGATTGTCGGAAGTTTACTCGAATAAGTCCTTGAGCTTGTCGATGAACGATTTCTTTTCGGGATTGTTTGTCGAATCGGAGCCGCCGTCCTCGAATTCGCGCAGAAGTTTTTTCTGTCGTGCGGAAAGATTTTTCGGCGTGAGAACTTTAATCTTGACGAACTCGTCGCCGCGTCCGTCGCCGCGCAGGAACGGAATGCCTTTGCCGCGCATGGTCAAAACTCTGCCCGATTGCGTGCCTTCGGGAATTGTCAACTCGACTTTGCCGTCAATCGTCGGGGCTTCGACTTTGGCACCGAGAGCCGCCTGCACGAAACTGATCGGAATTTCGCAGTAAACGTCGGTGTCGCTCCGCGTGAAAATTTTGTGCGGTTTGATGTTGATGTAAACGTACAAGTCGCCCGATTCGCCGCCGCGCAAACCTGCCTGACCTTTGCCGCCGACACGAAGACGTTGCCCGCTGTCGACGCCTTTGGGGATGTTGACTTCGATTTCGCGTTCGACTTTGATTCGACCTTCGCCGTGGCAGTGTTTGCAAGGATTTTTGATAATTTGCCCCGTGCCGTGACAGCGTTCGCAAGGGCGTGCGTTGGCTATCGTGCCAAACGGCGTGCGCGTCGTGGTTTGCCGCATACCCGTGCCGTGGCAGTCGGGGCACTCGTCGGGCGTGGAGCCTTTGGTCGCGCCCGTGCCGCCGCAGTCTTCGCAGGTTTCAAGTCGCGGAACTTTGATTTTCGTCTTTTTGCCGAAAGCGGCTTCCTCGAAGGTGATGTTCAAGTCGTAACGCAAATCCGCGCCGCGTTCGGGACCGGGCTTTTGACGTGTGCGCGAACGAGTGCCGCCGCCGAAAAAATGCTCGAAGATGTCACCAAAACCGCCCATTGTGCCGAAGATGTCATCCATGTTGATGTTGCCGGTGTAAGTTGTGCCGCCGCCGTAACCGCCGCCGCTGAACGCCGCGTGCCCGAATTGGTCGTACTGCGCACGTTTGTCCTTGTCGCCGAGGACGGAATAAGCTTCGTTGATTTCTTTCATCTTCGCTTCGGCGGCTTTCGGGTCGTCGGGATTCAAGTCGGGGTGATATTTTCGCGCCAACTTGCGGTAAGCTTTCTTGATTTCGTCGTCGGTGGAATTTTTGTTGACGCCGAGCACTTCGTAATAGTCTTTTTTGTCCGCCATAAAATCAGCTCCTTAAAAAAAAGTGGCTAGTGAAAAGTGGCTGGTGATTGAACTAATCACTTCCACTGACCACTAACCACTAATCACTAATCACTCATTTCTTGTTGGATTCGGACCACTCCGCGTCAATGGTGTCGTCGTCTTTGCCGTCGGAATTTTGTTTCTGCGTGAAATCGGCGTTGGGTTCGCCCTGCTGTTGTTGTTGCTGTTGACCTGCCGCGCCCGATTTGTAAGCTTCCGAGCTGAGTTTGTACAGAGCTTGACGCACGTCTTCGGTCGCTTTTTTGAGCGTATCGCTGTCGGCGTTACCGTCGATTTTTTCTTTGAGCGTTTGAGCGGCGTTGCGCACGTCTTTAATCAACGCGTCGTCAACTTTGCCCTCGAAGTCTTTGCAAGTTTTTTCGGCTTGGTAAACGGTATGTTCGGCGTCGTTTTTGGCGTCGGCGGCTTCGCGCTGTTTTTTGTCTTCGGCTTCGTGCGCGGCGGCCTCTTTGACCATGCGGTCGATGTCGTCTTTGCTCATGCCGCTTGACGATTGGATCGTGATTTTCTGTTCGCGACCGGTACCTTTGTCTTTCGCGCTGACGTTGACGATACCGTTGCGGTCGATGTCGAAGGTAACTTCAATCTGCGGAATGCCGCGCGGCGCAGGCGGAATGTCGCTCAAAACGAAACGTCCCAAAGTTTTGTTGCCGGCTGCCATTTCGCGTTCGCCTTGCAAAACGTGAATTTCGACGCTGGATTGATTGTCCGCCGCCGTCGAGAAAACTTGCGATTTCTGCGTCGGAATTGTCGTGTTGCGTTCGATAATTTTCGTGCAGACGCCGCCGAGCGTTTCAATGCCGAGCGACAACGGCGTAACGTCAAGCAACAAAATTTCGTTGCCTTTGCCGAATTCGCCGCCGAGCACGCCGCCTTGAATTGCCGCGCCCATGGAAACGCATTCGTCGGGATTGACGCCTTTGGACGGTTCCTTACCGAGGATTTCGCGAATCGCGTTTTGCACGGCGGGGATACGTGACGAGCCGCCGACGAGGATAATTTTGTCGATGTCTTTGCCCGTCAAGCCGGCGTCTTTCATTGCGTTGCGGGTCGGACCCATTGTGCGTTCAACCAAGTCGCGGGTCAAGTCGTCGAATTTTGCGCGGGACAACGTCAAGTCAAGATGTTTCGGACCCGTCGCGTCTGCGGTAATGAACGGCAGATTGATGTTCGTCGAAGTCATGGAGCTGAGTTCGATTTTGGCTTTTTCCGCCGCTTCAACGAGACGCTGCGCGCTCATCTTGTCATGCGAAAGGTCAATGCCGTTGGTTTTGCGGAATTCGGCGATCATCCAATCCATGACTTTCTTGTCGAAGTCGTCGCCGCCGAGGTGC
>JAFVBP010000176.1 GCA_017479925.1 Selenomonadaceae bacterium
TACGCTGAAAAATTCTTGGAGCGCGGAGTTGAAATTTACATGACGGCGGGCACGGCTCAGGCGTTGAAAATCAAGCGTCACAACCTGCATCTCATCAAGCCGAACGAGATTTTCGACGTTTGCGGACATCAAGTCACCGCGTTTGAAGTCAAGCACGACGCCGCCGAACCGGTCAACTTCATCGTCGACGACACGCTCTTTATCACCGACGTTGGCGAAGTTCCCGGCGCGAACATTGGCGACCGTCAATTCACGGTTGGCAAAGCCCTAAGTGCTTACGATTGCGGCGACTGCCGAGTAGCCGTGTTGCATGAACGGAGGCGAATTCGTTTTCGGTAACGGCGACGTTGGCGGCGGGTGTTCAAAGCGGCGGTGATTCGCGGACAATTAGCACCAGAAAACGTGAAACCTCCAATCGTCGGCAAGACGACCGGAGGCTTCACGCGTTCATTCAAAACTTAATAATAGGAAGTTGCTTGCACGCATTATAGCAACCGCCGAAAATTTTTTCAAGCCAACGACGCGTAGAGTTTCATCAGCTCGGCAACGACTTTCGCCTCGTCGTGCAAAAATTTTTGGAAGCCGTAAGCAAGCGCAACGTTGTAATCGTTGGTGTGGTGCGCCGAACGCAATTCGTCGGGCATGGTTTCTTCGTCGTAGAGTTTGGCGAACGTCCAATCCGAAAACTTCGCCCGTGCGTCCAAAATCATCTGCGCGGACTGTTCGATCAATCGTCGCTGAGCTGTCGTCGGCTGCGGCCACGGGAAATTGTTGTACACAATCGCAATCGAGTAACTGTAACTGGTGCCGAGCGGGCAATTCGTCATGCGCATCCATGCCATATGAATTGAACTTGTGAGCACGCCAAAATGATACAGCGTCGCGTCGGAAATGATTTTAATCTTGTTGCTACATAAAACGGAATCGTTCATGAAGCCAATCGGGATATATAGACGTGAACTGGCAGTAACTTCGGGTATCGCGATATATTTTCCGTGCGGGAAGTTCTCGACGTGAAAGCGCGTCGGCTTGTCGGCAATTTTGCGCGTGCCGGGGCTTTTGCTTGACAGTCGGTAACGGCGAACATTTTCGACGCGTTCGGCAACAAGCGGCAACTTGCGCCAAACTTCTTCGGGCGTGTCACCCAACCACAGGCAGTAACGTCGCTTGCCCTTGATGAATTCGTCGGCACCGTACCACGGTCGAAAAAACTTTGCGGCGGCAGGTTCGTCGCGCAAAAAATCTTCGCGTTCGTCGGGCTTGAACAGATAATTGCCGTCGTCAATCGGTTTGTTGCCGATACCAATCGTCGGCACGTCGGCTTGAAGCGGTTCGTTGCGGCTTTCGACGAAGATATTTTCGCCGTCGACGAGGTAAGCGTTGATATTCGTCGCCGTGACTTCTTTGTCGCCGTCGAAGATGACTTTGTCCTTGTCGTTGGGCGCGTGACTGAAACCGACAATGACGCAGTGAACGTGCGCCATGTTATCGGAATCGCTTAGCCACTTGAAGGTTCTGCGGGCAAAGTCGATGTGAATTCCGCCGTCGAAAAGTTTTTTCCACAGCGTGCCGACACTTTCGCCTTGACAAACCGAATTCGTCGACACGAAGGCGCAACGGATTTTTGTCCCGCGAATGAAGTCGGCGGATTTTTTGTACCAGCAAGTCACATAATCGAGGTTGCCGAGATTTTTCCAGCCGTCGAAAACTTTGGTGATGTCGGCGGCTTGGTCGTCGGACTTCATGCGTGCCCCGACAAACGGCGGGTTGCCAATAATGTAGTTGACGTTGGCGGGCGCGACAATCGTTGACCAGTCGATTTGATTGGCGTTTGCCTTGTGAATTGAAATGTACTTGCTCAGCGGCAAGTCGGGCAGTTCGCGGTGAATAATCCATGAAGTCTTGCGGCGCATTTTAATTTCTGAAATCCACAGTGCAAGTCGTGCAATGGCTACGGCGAAGTCGTTAATTTCGATACCGTAGAATTGTCGCGGAGTGACTTTAATCGGGTCGGCAGGAATTTCGACGTGAAGTTTACACAGCTCTTTAAGCACTTCGTTTTCGAGGTCGCGCAGGCAAAGATAAGTTTCGGTCAAAAAGTTTCCGCTGCCGCAAGCCGGGTCAAGAAAGTTCAGCGAAGCGATTTTGTCTTGGAAGTTTTTCAGCAGACGAATTTTTTCGTCGCGCAAATGACCTTCAACATTTTGTTTGCGTTTGATTGCGGCAAGTTCGTTGCTCAAGTCGTCAAGAAACAGCGGTTCGATGACTTTGCGGATGTTGTCTTCGGAGGTGTAATACATGCCGCCTTCGCGTTGAGCTTTGGCTCTGTCATCGATTTTGGTACCGATATTGAAGATTGATTCGACCAACGCGCCGAAAATTGTCGGGCTGATTCCGCGCCAACTGAACTTGATAAATTCTTTCTGCGCTTCGTCCATGAGAGGCTGTCCCGACGGCGAACGAAGATTGTGCGCGTTAAGTACTTCCGAGCGGAAAAATTTGTTCAGCGGCGGAAGGTCGAGTTCTTCGTCGAAGAGACCGCCGTTGACGCGTGGAAATTTCTTCAAGTCTTCGTCAAGATTTTCGGGACGAGCAACGTCGGGCATGTCGAGTACGTCGAAAAGTTTTTGCAGGTTGGTGCGCAGATTTTCCAACGGAATTTTTTTGAGCCAGTCGCCGAACTTTATTTGCTGAAAGATCTGTGCGTCGTCGGCGTAAAAGCAAAAGACCAGCCGCGCACAAAATTTGCTGAGCGCGTCGCGGAAAGCGGGTTTGCTCTTGCGATAATTTTTGTCGATAACTTCGCAAATTTTCTTGATGATTTTGGCGGCGTCGGTCGAGATTTTGACTTCGGGCTTGAGTTTGGCGTTCGGGTCGACAAGAAATTTCAGATTCATATACTCGTAACGCAATTCCGCTAGCTTGATAAGTTTAGGCTTGTAAGTACTTGTGCCCAAAAGATATTCAAGCGAATTCAGTTCCGCCAAGTCGTAAATTCTGAACTCGTCGAAATTGCAAGTGACAATCCAGCGCGGGCGGATTGAATACGGCATTGCCTCGGCGTAACGTTTTGCCTGCTCAAAAGGCGTGAGATATTCGCCGTCGGATTGGCGTGCTCTTTTGTCGAGGTTGACGCCGAAACTTTTATGTTCGATTAAAACTTTCGTGCGTTCAATGATGCCGTCGATGCGCAGTAAGGTTTCGTCGATAGACTGATTGAATTTTATAAAGCCCGTTGTGCGTTCGACGCCAAAAACGTCGCGGAGCAAATCGCGCCAAAAATCTTGCATGTCGCTGATTTCGTCGCCGTGTCCGTTCCAGTCGTTTGCGAAATCTTTGGCGGCAAGTTCGGCGTTCATGTCGGAACCTCATTCGCGGGGCAGATCTTTTCGCCAGGCAAGCGGATTCGGTTTATTGACGGTGTTCGACGCTTTCACTTCGGGCAACGCGACGTAGCGATAAGCCTTGTACGGATCTTCGGCGGGCAATTCGGGCTTTTGATTTGCGTTGTCCTGCGCGGTCAAATAATTTTGCCAAGCGTCGCGGTCTTCGTCGGTGACAAACTCGTCGCAGGTGTCGCGGTAAAATTGCGGCGGTTCGTGCCAACAAACATTGAGTGCCTTTTTGCCCGAGGCGTCGAAGGTGACTTCCTGATTTTCGATACTGCGATCGTTCAAGTTGCGGAAAAAAGCCTTGAGCCACGGGTCGGCAATGTCGTCAAGCTTGAACAGGTAAGTGTTGCCGTCCTCGTTTGAGATGACGCGGCCGTTCATGTACACGGGGAAAAACGCTTCGACAACGCCGATATGTTTGACGGGCGCGGGCTTGCCGTTTTGCAGAAGTTCCTGCGCTTCGTCGTAGCCGCGTTCGGTCAATTCAACGCCGCTTGCCGCCGTGCGACCGGGATATTTGAGACTTTCGCCGAGCGAAAACGAAACTTCCAGCTGTTGCCACAGGTCAAGGTACAACATTTTGCGCAGGAGCGTGCCGCTTTCGGTGTAATCGTAAATCTGCCCGACGTGAAAGAAATATTCGGGCGAAATGAAACCCCAGCCGCCTTGCGCGTTGTAGCTGTAAATTCTGCCCGTCAAGCGACCGGATTCGTAATCGGGCGTTTCGGCGACAATTTTCGGTGCGGGGAAAGTGTAACTCTGATATTCGCGCCAGTAGCTCAAAATGCCGCTGTCGTTTTTGAGATTTTCGGGGTACGCGTCGATAAATTTTTTCGCCGTGTCATACGCGCTCAAATTTTCGTCAATGGTCAACGTGACGTCGGCGCGGGCAACTTCCAACATCAACTTCGCGCAGGCGGCAACCTGTTCGCAAAAAGCTTCGTCGTCGCGGTTCGCCTCCAAAATTTCGTCAAGCAAGGCGACATCGTGTTTTTCCGCGCAGAGCAAGGCGATTTGGCGGCTGATGGTTTTTTCCTGCCCGTCGAGCAGCGCGCAGAAGATGAAAATTTCCGCGAAGTCGTATTTGGCGGCGGCGGTTGCGGCGAAACTTGCCAGCGAATATTCACGTGCACGAATCAGCGGCTCAAAGGAGTTGGCGTATTCTTTTGCGGCGACGGCAAGCACGCCGAGCATCATGTAAAAAACTTCGTAATCGGCGTCAACGTCGCAGTCGTTCCAAATGCCCAAAATCTTTGCGCGCAAATCGTGATATTTGTAAGCAACGTCGCGATTTTTCACCGCAGTTTTCATCGAAGCCAAAATGTTGTTGACATCGCTTTTAAGTTTCTGGTCGAAGATATTCTGCTTGAGGTCGCGAATTTTTTCGAGCCAATCGCGTGCGACGAAATCGTAAGGCGCGGCGGGCAACAGTTCGACGGTTTTTCGGGCGATTGAAATTCCGCTGTCGACAAAAGGCATCACGGTTTGCGGCGGATTGAACGCTTGCGGCGGCGGAGCGAAATTTTGCGGAGCGGTCGGCATGTCCAAAGCGCGCAGGTCGTCGACGCGGATTTTCAGTCGGCTGCCGTCGGCGCGGGTCAGCGTCAAAAAATTGTCGGTCACTTTCGTCACGTTGCCTTCGGCGGTCTCTTGATTTTGGTCGGTGCCGTAACGAATCTTGACGTAATCGTTCGGGTTAACGTCTTCCAAAAGTTCGCGTGCAAGTTCGGTCATGGTGTATCCTCTCCCGTAAAAAATTTTCGGGGAATTTTCTTCGACGCGGTCAACAAATTTCCTTTAGCTTGTGCGGCGTTGTCGAAGCTTGCGAGTCGGCTCAAAAAATTTTTTAAATATTGGCAATCACGGCGGCAGGATTAATCGGCGGCTTGCAGAATTGTTTCGTAAATTTTCATTGAAGGTTTCACTTACGACACGGGAGGGCTTTACATGGCGAAAAAGTATTACAGCACCAAAATCGTGGGCATCGGCGGCGAGGTCGCGAAATTCACCGGTCTGGTTAAGATGCTCGTCATCTTCGACGATTCAATGGTTCTGCCGGAACTGCGCGAGTTTTCCGTTCTGCACAGCGGCAACAAACTCACCGACGTGATTAAACCCGGCGACGTTCTCAAAATTGGCGAGTCCGAATTCAAAATCCTCAACGTCGGCAACGAAGTCAACAACAACATCAAGAGCCTCGGACACATCGTCATCAAATTCAACAACGACGCGGACGAATTGCTTGAGGGCAGCCTGCACGTCGAGGACAAACCCATTCCGAAACTGCGCATCGGCGACGAAATTTCAATCGTCGAGGCGGCGGAATCCGTGTTGAGCGGCAAGACTGCTTACCTTGAGGGCGACAAGACTTCGTGCAACATGTTGACGCAAATACTCAAGGACAACGGCGTCAAAATCGTCAAGGACGAAGACGCGGACATCATCATCAAAGTCAAATAAATCTTTTGACAGCGTCATAAATTTTTCGACTGTCGGTCACGTCAAAACGCGCTCGGCAGTCTTTTTAATGCAACAGAACCGGGGATTAGAACGAGGGAACAGAAAAAACCTAATCCCTGGTTCTAATCCCTAGTTCTACAAAGGAGTGATTGACATTAAATCTTCAACCGCACAAATAATTGACGAACTCATTGCCCGTTACGGCGCGCTTGAAGTTTGTCGGACAAGTCTTTTTGACGCGGTCGAGAAAATCTGCAACGCCTTCCGCAACGGCAACAAGCTCATCACCTGCGGAAACGGCGGCTCGGCGGCGGACGCAATGCACATTGTCGGCGAACTCATGAAAGGTTTTCGCCTGCCGCGTGAGATTGAAAAATTCCGTCCCGAATTCGTTCAGCGCGCACAGGATTTGTTTCCGTCGGACGTGGAATATTTCAAGGCGAATTTGCAAAGTGCGTTGCCTGCGGTGAGTTTGGTCGGCGAAACTTCGTTGATGACTGCCTTCGCAAACGACGTGACGCCGCGTTTAATTTTCGCGCAACAACTTTTCGGCATCGGTCGGGCGGGTGACGTGTTGCTTGCGATTTCAACGTCGGGCAACTCGGACAACGTTTTGTTCGCCGTCGAGGTCGCAAAAATCATGGGCATTACGGTCGTTGCAATGACGGGACGACGCGGCGGACGTTTACGGCATTTGTCGGACGTGTCGGTTTGCGTGCCCGCGGATTCGTCGCACACGATACAGGAATTTCACCTGCCGATTTACCACATGATTTGTTTGGCGGCGGAAAATGAGTTTTTTGCTGACTGATTGTCGTTGCGTTGAACCTACTTTTCTTTTGGCGCAAAAGAAAAGTAGCAAAAGAAAACAGTTCGCTACGATACATCCTGTATCGTGCGCGAACGGCGGCCGTCATCCATGACGGCCGGATATTCCGTTGCTGTCGGAGGTGATGAATTTTGCATGAGGCGACACTTGCCGAAAACATTTTAAACATTGCCTTCGACGCGGCGAAACAAAATCACGCGAAGAAAATTTTTGTCGTCGGCTTGACACTCGGCGAATTGTCGGGCGTTGAAGTTGAAGCGTTGAAGTTATCGTTTGACGTGCTCAAAAAAAATTCGCCCGCCGAAGACGCGACGCTAAAAATCAATCGCGTGCCGTGTCGGGCGACGTGCAACAAGTGCGGCAAAACTTTCACGCTCGACAGGTACAATTTTTTCTGCCCCGATTGCGACGGCATTTTGATTTTGCAGAGCGGCCGCGAACTTCTGGTTGACTTTGTAGATTGCGAGTGATTGATTGTGGAAATTAAACTGATGAAAAATATTTTGGGCGCTAACGACGAAATTGCCGCGCTCAACCGTCAAATGTTCGCTCAAAGCGGCGTCGTCGTCATGAACTTGATGGGTTCGCCCGGTTCAGGCAAGACGACTTTGCTCGAAAAAACTTTGTCGCGCCTTGCCGAAAAGATTAAAATCGCGGTCATTGAAGGCGACCTGTTCACCGCACGCGACGCCGAACGAATCGAACGGACGGGCGTCGACGTGATTCAAATCAACACGGCGGGCGGCTGTCACCTTGACGCACCGATGATTCAAAATGCCTGCGCGTCGCTCAACCTTGCCGAAACGCAGCTGTTAATCGTCGAAAACGTCGGCAATTTGGTTTGTCCCGCGGAATTCGACATTGGCGAAAACTTCAAAGCGACGGTGCTGTCGATAACCGAAGGCGACGACAAACCGCTCAAGTACCCGCTGATTTTCAAGGAATCGGCGGCGGTCGTGCTCAACAAAATCGATCTGCTTGACTTCACGAATTTCAACCTGCAATCTGCGCGAACGGACTTGTCGACGCTTCACCCGACGATAAAAATTTTCGAGACTTCCTGCACACGAGGCACGGGACTTGACGCGTGGACTGACTGGTTGCTTGCGAAGGTGGTGCGCTGATGGAAAGTTTGTTCGTTTCGGAAGTCACGGTTTTGGGCGTCGGCAACACGATTTTGAGCGACGAAGGCTTCGGCGTGCGCGTCGTCGAGTATCTGGAAAAAAATTTCAACTTCCCCGAAAACGTCGCGCTTGTCGACGGCGGGACTTTGGGCGTTGAACTTTTGCATTTCGTCACGGGCACGCAGAAACTTTTGATTGTCGATTCGATTGACGGCGGCGTTGCGGCGGGCACGACATTTCACCTTATCGGCGACGAGATACGAAAACATTTCGCGCAAAAAATTTCGGCTCACGAAGTCGGCATACAAGACGTGTTGACCATGCTTGAGTTGACGGGCAAGTTGCCGCACGTCGAATTAATCGGCACGCAACCGTTCAGCTTGGAGGCGGGCACCGAATTGACGCCGCAGATGTCAAAGCTCGTGCCGACATTCGCCGACAAAGCCGTCGAAATTCTGCGCAGTTGGAACTTGGAGGTAACGCGATGATTATTTTTCCCGCGATTGACTTGCGCGGCGGCAAGTGTGTTCGATTGATTCAAGGCGACTTTGACCGCGAAACAGTTTATTCGGACGACCCGAAGTCAACCGCTCTCAAGTGGCAGGCTCAAGGCGCGAAGTTTTTGCACGTGGTGGACTTGGACGGTGCCCGACAAGGTTCGCCGCAAAATATCGACGCAATCAAAAACATTTTGGACGCGATTGACATTCCGATTGAAGTCGGCGGCGGAATTCGCACGCTTGACGACGCGGAAAAACTTTTGACCTTGGGCGTTCGTCGCGTGATTTTCGGTTCGGCTGCCGTAGAAAATCTTTCGCTTGTCGCCGAGGCGGTCGAAAAGTTCGGCGATAAAATTGTCGTCGGCATTGACGCTCGCGGCGGTTTCGTCGCAACGCACGCTTGGGAACGTTCAAGCGAATTCACCGTCGGCGACTTGGCGAAAAAAATTGTCGCGGCGGGCGTCAAGACGATTATTTTCACCGACATTTCTCGCGACGGCATGTTGAGCGGCGTCAATGCGTCGACTTTCGCCAACCTTGCGAAATTTTCGGGCGCGCAGATTGTGGCGTCGGGCGGCGTCGGTTCAATCGAAGACATCAAGTCGCTTAAAGCCCGCGAAGCTGACGGAGTTTGCGGCGTCATTGTCGGCAAGGCGATTTACACGGGTGCGCTTGACTTGTCGGCGGCAATTCAAATCGCGGAGGGCTGAATGTTACTTTCTTTCCGCGTGGAAAGAAAGTAACCAAAGAAAGACGCGCTTGCTATGATACATCCTGTATCATGCGCAAGCGGCTTGGCCGACATCCATGTCGGCCTCGAAGTTCGCAGATTTTTTCAGGTGATTGACATGCTTACGAAACGAATTATCCCGTGCCTTGACGTAAAAGCCGGTCGAGTCGTCAAAGGCACGAATTTTGTCGGACTGCGCGACGCGGGCGATCCCGTCGAACTTGCCAAACGCTACGACAGCGAACGTGCGGACGAGCTGGTTTTTTTGGACATCACGGCTTCGCACGAAGGTCGCGGCACAATGGTTGAAGTTGCCCGAAATTGCGCGACGCAGGTTTTTATCCCGTTCACCGTCGGCGGCGGAATTCGCACGGTTGAAGACATGCGCGTCATGTTGGCGGCGGGTGCCGATAAAATTTCCGTCAACAGCGCGGCGGTCAAAAATCCGCAACTCATCAGCGACGGCGCACGGAAATTCGGCAGTCAATGCGTCGTGCTTGCGGTTGACGCCAAACGTCGCGGCGACGGCTGGGAAATTTTCGTCAACGGCGGGCGAACCGCGACGGGTCTTGATTGCATTGACTGGGTCAAACGCGGCGTTGCTCTTGGCGCGGGCGAAATTCTTTTGACGAGCATGGACGCGGACGGCACGACGGGCGGCTACGACATCGCGTTGACGCGGGCGGTCTCCGAGGCGGTCAACGTCCCCGTCATTGCTTCGGGCGGCGCGGGCGAACTTGAGCATTTCTACGACGTGCTTGTCGACGGCAAAGCTGACGCGGTTTTGGCGGCTTCGGTCTTCCACTACGGCAAGTTCACCGTTCGGCAAGTCAAAGAATATCTGCGCGACCGCGGTGTCGAAGTTCGCTTTTAATCAGCTCTGCAAGAAATTATGTTTGGCGACGAAGGCAAGAATTTCGTCAACCATGTGTTGATTGCCTAGGTTTATGTCGATTTCGGTAAAGTCGCCGTGCGTCTGCGCAAGTTGCTGAAGTTCGCGATTCACGGTGCCTTTTTGAAACTTGCCGTTTTTTTCGTAGCCGAGATAAACTTTCCGCTTGTCCGCAAAACGATGACCGGCGGCGTTGACGTTTTTGCCGTGTTCGAGCAAAGCAAGGTTTCCGAGCAAGTTCAAGCTGTTTTTGTTGGAAAAACTTTCAAAGCCGCCCGCCAAACTTTTCGGGAAAATGTATTCGACGTCAAATTTCTGCTCAATCGGCGGGATTTCTTGTGCTTCGTCGCGCAACAGCCACCAATTCAAAACGAGCGACATCATCAAATTTTTTTGACCTTTGACGCCGAAATAATTCATCTCCGAACGAATGGCGTCCGCCGAAAACGTATACGACTTGAGACCCGCCGCGACGGGTTTTTTCAAATTGGCAAGCGTGCTGAAGATATAGCCGCGCATTGATTGTGTGGCGGGATTCGTGATTGAATGCGCAAGCAGAAAAGCAAGAAACCGCTCCGGAAATTCGGCGAAATTTTGTTCGTCGAGCCGGTTTAATTCGTCCCGTTCGCTCAGAAAGTAATGCGCCAAAATCAGCCAAATTGACACGTTTTTTGCCCGAAAAAGTATGTGCGCATATCGGACACTTTTCGGCGAAAATCGCAAGGCGTTTTGTTTGAGCAGGTCATCGAAGAAATCGAGCAGTTCAAACAAATCGGCAAGCGTTTTCGTCCTGCGCAAGACGGCATAATTGTCGACTTCATAAACCCGCCGAATTTTTTTGAAGGCGCGTCCGACTTCCTTGTACGAATAGCACAAGAACAGAAATTCCGTCGGATTGACGGCGAGACCGTGACTCCTGCCGAAAGTTTTCGCGGCGCGACGTTCCAAAATCTGCCGGTTTTCGATAAATTCGTCGCAGGCTTGCAAATCTTTCGACCGATAAAACTTGTACATGACCGCCTTGAAAATGTCGACGGCGGACAGCGCAAGACCTCTGTCGTTGAGCGTCGAAAACATTTGCAACGCCATATCCTGCGATTCGGCGCGCAGGTGTGTGATAAAGCAATTCTTCAGAATTCGTGCCGCGAGATATTGAACGTCGCCGCGGTAAATTTTTTGCAGATTCGCAATCGCCGCTTGAAAAAAACGGTAATTGACGGCGCAGTTGCTCTTGTCGACTTTGGCGGTCGTGCCCGTCGAAAGAATTTTTCGCAGATCTTCGTTGCCGATCTTTTGAAGAATTTCGGACGTGATTTTCAACGACGATTTGTCAAGTTCGCCGAGCGGTGTCGTCTTCCAAATGCATTCGCCGAGATTGTCAATCAACCTGAACGTTTTGCCCGAGTCGCCGCCGAGTGCCTGATAAAACGCCCGCATCAACAGCAACAAAGTCGTCAACCGCTGTTGACCGTCGATGACTTCGTCGCGTCCGTCGCCGTTGCGAAACGTGACGATGACGCCCAAAAAGTATTCGTCGCGTTCGTCGTTGAAAGCTTTTATGTCGTCGTCGGGCAAGGCGAAATCGCAAAAATCGTTCCACAGCGTTTGACATTCGTTTTCCGTCCGGGAGTAAGCGCGCTGGTAATCGGGAATCAGAAAATCTTTTTCGACGCTCGTGAACAGTTGCTGAACAGTTCGGGTCTCCGTGTGAATATGCAACGTTACACAGATAAACTGTCCCCGTCACACAGCGGGGATTTTTTTTGACACGGCTTGAACGGCAGGTTACAATTACAGAAATTTCGACGCCGAAGGAGGCGCAACTTGAATAGACAATTTTACGACAACGAACGCGAAATTGACCTTGCCGAACAGAAATTTTTGCACAAGCGCGGAAAAACAATTGTTTGGGCGCGAACGGCTGTGTTCACGGCGACGGTCGCAAGTTTCGCGTTGGCTTGGGATTGGGGCGGCGCACATCACCTGTACATCGTCGCGGCGATTTTGGCAATGATTTTCCTGCGGCTGGTCAACTATCACGACGACCTGAAACGTCGCAAAACTTTCCTCAAAAGCCGGCTGAGCGTGTTGAACTCGTACATTTCGCGCACGAAAGGCACGTGGCGCAAACGCTCAAACGACGGTAGCGTCTACCTGAAAAACAACCGCCCGCAGGATACCGACTTGCACATTTTCGGCGAAGGGTCAATCTTCCAATACATCTGCGCGGCACGAACGAAACGCGGACGCGACAGACTTGCCGAAGCGTTCAATCCCGAACCGCCAGACTTCAACGAGGTGCGCAACCGTCAACGCGGCGTCGCTGAACTGTTGCAACGACCGCGGCTGTCGCTGGATTTGGAAGCTTACGCACGGTTGATGCCGAACAATCACGACACAAGCGAGTTAATCGTCAGCGTCGAAGAAGAATTGCCGCCGCTCGGAAAAATTTACCTGTTGCGATTCGTGTTGCCGCCGCTGATAATCGTGACGGCTGTGCTGTCGATACTCGGCATTTTCGGCAACATGTGGCTGCCCGTCGCGTTGATGATTTTCAACCTTGCGCTGTCGATTGTCGCAATGCCCGCGATTTCCGAATTGCTGTCGCCGCTGAAAATCATCTCGAAGGAACTGCGCTTGTATCGTGCGATTTTTGAGCGGCTGGAGTCGACGAACTTCAATTCCAACCGCCTCAACGCGATACGCAACCTGTTGACCGACGAAGTGAGCGTGTCGGAAAAACTTCAATCGCTGTCGCTTTTGGTTGACGCGGCAAACGCACGTCACAACCCGCTGTTTTTCGTGCCGGGCAACGCGCTGTTTTTGACTGATTTCTACTTGGCGGCGGCGTTCATGAAGTGGCGAATCGACGCGTCAGCTCACCTTCGCACGTGGCTTGACGCCTTCGCCGAGGTGGAAGTTTTGATTTCGCTGGCGTCAATCGGTCAAACGCGCACAACTTACTGTTTCCCGACGTTTTACGAAGGTGACGCGCCGCATTTGAAGGTCGAAGGCTTGACGAGTTTGCTTGTCGCCGACGCCAAAGGTGTGCCCAACGACGCGGAGTTGACGGCGGGCACGACGATTATCACGGGCGCGAACATGAGCGGCAAGACGACTTGGATTCGCACGTTGGCGGCGGCGGTAATGTTGGCGTACACGGGAGCACCCGTCTGCGCGAAAAGTTTTGCCGTCAGCCGACTTGCGGTCTTGACTTCGATTCGCGTCAACGACGATTTAAGCTTGGGCGTGTCGACGTTTTACGCCGAACTGTTGCGAATCAAGTCGATGATCGAATACGCCGACCAAAAACGTCCGATGCTTGCCTGCATTGACGAAATTTTCAAGGGCACCAACGTCAACGACCGCGTTATCGGCGCGAAGGAAGCAATTCGCCGCTTGACGAACCCGCAGTCAATCACGCTGGTAACGACGCACGACTTTGAGCTTTGCGACATGGTCGACGAAAATCCGAACATTGCCAACGCGCACTTCGAGGAGTATTACGTCAACGACGAAATTAAATTCGATTTCAAGTTGCGCCAAGGTCGCACGCACACCACAAACGCGAAATATCTTTTACGCATGGCGGGTATCTTGCCGCCCGACGAGGAAGTAACGTGACGTTGTATCCAATTTTGGACAGCAGGTCACCAACAAATTGTTCCGCCACTTTCAAAGTGGCCGTTGCATCCAACTGACGCGAATTAACGTTTCGACAATCCAACGTTATTGCCGCGTTCAAACAAATATCATCGATTGAGAGGTTTGACAGTTGAGTTACATTAACGATTTACACCGCGACGAAATTCGTTCAGGTTGGCTTGTCACTGCGGACGCCAAAAAAGTTTGGAACCGTTCGCTGGAAATTTGGGCTGAAGTTGACCGCATTTGTCGCAAGCACAA
>JAFVBP010000177.1 GCA_017479925.1 Selenomonadaceae bacterium
GAACACGTCGACGGTGATTTTAATCGCGCCGTCGAACGGTGCCCGCCCGCTCATTGCAACTTTGGCGTGCGCGCCGACGTAGTCTTTAAAGTCGGAATAACGCGGGTCGTTGAAACGCCGCTTGCCGTTTGTCATGGCGCGTTTGAACGGGACGGGCTCCGTGGTGACGGTGAATTTAATATTCGACATAACCGGGATAGTCGTCGATATGCCCGATGATTTCAAGTTCGCCGTCGAAACAGTCGAGCGGGTCGTTCGGGTACACCATTGCAACTTTCGGGTCGTTCAGTCGCGGGTCGCGGTAAACGAAAGCTGATTTTTCGGGGTCGTAAACAACGACGTATTCGGGCGTGTCGTGGATGTCGTCGGGATTGAATTCCGGATTTTTGATAATGTCGCCCTCGAAAATTTCACGACCGTTCTTGTCGACGATGCCGCTGCCGAGTTCACCGTTGACGGTCTCGATTTTGGTCGTCATGAGCCCCGTGACGGGGTCAAGCACGCGTTGACGGATTGAGTGTTTCATTGTTGAGCCTCCTTAAGTTTGCAGTCGCTTATTCGGACGTTGGGGAAAAGATGAGCGACGTATTCGGCAATGTCGTCGACAATCGTGTCGCCTTCGTAAACCTCACGCCCGTCCGCGTCATAACCGACGAGCTGAGCGATTGAATCTTCGTAAACTGCGGTGTCGTCAATTACGGCGGTGCTCCCAACGTGGCGCAAGTCGCCGAAAACCATCACATTGCCGCACGTGCGCCCGCGAAATTTAATCGGTCGTTTCATGGTGTCGCCTCCTCAATGCCCGACAATCTCGAAGAAACCTTCGATGTGGGTGCCGAGGTCTTCGACGAACGAATTCGGTGCGATTAAGCTGCCGCCGTCCCACGTCACGGTTGACATATCGCCGTTTGCGTCGAGAACTTTGTCGCCCTCGAAAATTTCTTCGCCGTTGCAATCGACGATACCGCTGCCAAGTAGGCAGTCAATCGTTTGAATCGTGCCGTCGGGCAATTTGATGTTGTGTTTCATGTTGTAGCCTCCATAAAAATTTCGGGGCAACTTCGCGGTTTTGAAGTGTCCGTTGCCCCGCTTCGTTCAGAACAGGCTGATTGTGTGGTCGTCGCGCTCAATGACGGGCACGATGTTTTCGCGCTTAAGGACGTTGTACAGGAACATGCGACCTTTTTGCGTCCAGCGCATGTGCGTCACGGTCAAGCCGTCTTTGAGGATTTCGGGCGTCGTGACGGCGTAACCCATTTTCGCGTACGGCTGATAAAGTGCCCACGTGCCGCCGGTCTTGAATTGAATTCGGAACGTGTGCAAAAGTTCGTTGAAACTCGCCGCGCCGTAGCCGTAATCTTTCGCGATGAGCGTAATCGGGACGGCGTCTTGACAGCGCAAGATTGATTCGGCGTAGTCGGCTTTCGGCTGAAGTTCGTCGACTCTGGCGGTCAAAGCGGCGATCTGTTTGTCGCGGGCTTCGAGTTCGTCCGCCATTTTGCGCAGAAATCGCGGGTCAATCGGCGCGTTCGGATTGAGATAAATCCCGTTTTTGCGAATCGACGGGACGACTTCCGAAGTCAACCACTTGCGAAAACGTTTCGCGTCGGGCTTGCGACTTTTGAGTACCAGCGCGTACAAGCCGCTTTCGTTGACGACGCACATAGGTTGTTCACCCCCGCGGGTATTTATTGAAATGATACCCTTTTCGTCGTCGTCGAGACGCGTCAACGCCTGTGACGGGTTGCCGATTTCAAGGACGCGACACACGTCGGCGGCGACAAACCACGGTTCGCCGTCAATTTCGACGATGCGCACTTGCCCGAATTCGTCGTTGTTAAAAATTTGCAGTTCGTTCATAAAGTTACCTCCGCTGCGAAAACGTTTCGGAAATTGGTCACGCGCTTGACTCGTTCGACGAAATCGGCTCCGTCGCCGTGACGGCTTGAGATGTGAATTAATCTGACTTCGTCGGGTTCGTCGATTGTCTTGAGGAAGTCGCAAGTCTGCTTGATTGACAGATGATTTTCACGAATCCGCCGCTTTTGACGGTCGTTGATATCCGCGCCGAGCAAGCTTGCGATGTCGTAATTCGCTTCGATTAACACGCGTCGAAAGTTGCCTTTGACTTCGGGAATTTCGCCAACGTCGGTGATAAACAGCGTGTCGTCGACGATGAAGTTGACCGGTTCGGCGGCGTCGTGCTTGACTTCGAGCGCGGTGACTTGATGTCCGCAAACGTCGAAAATCTCGTTCGGCTTGATGAGATGCAGGTTGTGACGCTTGATTTTCAACGCCTGAGCCGTGCCCGCCGTCATGTAAATTTCAACTCCGCGCTCCAAGAATTTTTCAGCGTA
>JAFVBP010000178.1 GCA_017479925.1 Selenomonadaceae bacterium
CGGCGTTTCATTTCGATTACCAAAAATTTTTCGACGACATCAAACCGTTCACTTCGTGGCGCAAACGTTCGGGACGAATCAAAGTCGCGTACATTTCGGGCGATTTTCGTCAACACGCAATGTTCGCCGTGACGTTCGGCTTCGTCACCTGTCACGACCGCAAAAAGTTTGAGATTTTCTGTTACAGCCGCAGTCAAGTTGCCGACAAATACACCGACCTTTACCGGCGCGGCGTCGAACATTTCGTTGACGTGAGCAAGTTAGACGCCGAAACTTTGGCGAAAAAAATTCACGACGACGGCATCGATATCGCCTTCGACTTGTCGGGTCACAGCGGCGGAAATGCGTTGCAAGCTTTGGCGTACAAACCCGCGCCCGTGCAGATTTCGGGTCTCGGTTACATGTCGACGACGGGCTTGACGGCGATTGATTATTTCGTCACGGATAAAGTTGTCGACCCGCCCGGCAACGAAAAATTCTTCAGCGAAAAATTGATTTACATGCCCGCGCAATTTTCGTGTGCCCGCCGCGAAGATTTGCCCGTGAGCGACGGCGCGCCGTGCGTCAAAAACGGTTACGTGACGTTCGGGACGATTTGCCGTTACTCGAAAATCAACGACGACATTTTGACCGTGTGGCGCGAAATTCTTGCCCGCGTGCCCGACTCAAAACTTTTGATGCGTGCGCAGGAATTTATCAGCAACCGCACCGTCGACGAACTTTTTGAGCGCATGAAGTCAATCGGCTTCGACCCGGAGCAGGTGATTTTCCGTCCCGCCGTGCCCGATTATTTTCGTGCGATTGGGCAACTCGACATAATTTTGGACGCGTACCCGTACGTCGGCGGCGCGACGACATTGGACGCGTTGTATATGGGCGTGCCCGTCATAAACTTCCACGGCGAACGTCGAAGTACACGTTTCGGCTTAAGCATTTTGACGAGTATCGGCTTGGGCGACCTGTCCGTCGATTCGGCTGACGATTACGTTGCCCGCGCAGTCGGACTTGCCCGCGACACGGAAACGCTTGATCTGTTGCATAAAAATCTGCGCGCAATGTTCGTGAATTCGCCCGAACTTGACCCGATGAAATATGCCCGACGACTTGAGCGCACATACGAAGAACTTTTGTCGAAGCGATAACACGGTCGCACAGGACGTGCGACCGCCCGGGGTTTTTCGCGTGATGCGAAAATCCCGGGGCAAAGCGCCTTTCTAATGCAATGCGCAATGCTTAATGCTTAATGCGTAATGCGTAATGGCAACATTTCGGTAGCAAATCGGCTTGCCAAATTGTTCCCCCGCTTTCAAAGCGGGTCTTTGGCGCCGACAAAGAAAAGTAACATGAAATTGTCGAAATATTTTTTTCAAATGCAGGTTGCAAGTTGCCCGTCAAGTGTGTTAAAATGTCCGCGTTGTTAAGGGGGTGCAAGCCCCGCGAATCGTGTGATAATTTTTAGGAGGTAATGCCAAATGCCATTGATTACGACCAAAGCTATGTTCCAGAAAGCTCACGAAGGCGGCTTCGCAATCGGCGCGTTCAACGTCAACAACATGGAAATCGTCCAGGGCATCACGAGTGCCGCGGCTGAACTTCAATCGCCCGTCATTCTGCAATGCTCCGCCGGCGCAAGAAAGTACGCGAATCATCAATATCTCGTCCACCTCGTTCGCGCAGCTTTGGAAGTCAGCGACATTCCGATTGCTCTGCACCTTGACCACGGTCCGGACTTCGCGACCTGCAAATCCTGCATCGACGGCGGCTTCACTTCCGTTATGTTCGACGGCTCGCATTACGCCTTCGCCGAAAACATCGAGAAGACCAAAGAAGTCGTTGAATACGCGCACGCACACGGCGTCGTTGTCGAGGCCGAACTCGGTCAGCTCGCGGGTGTCGAAGATGACGTCAGCGTTGATGCCGACAAAGCGCACTACACCAAACCCGAAGAAGTCTTCGAGTTCGTCGAAAAAACCGGTTGCGACTCTTTGGCAATCGCTATCGGCACCAGCCACGGCGCATTCAAATTCACGCCCGAACAGTGCACGCGCAATCCCGAAACCGGCGTTCTTGAACCGCCCGAACTGCGTTTCGACATCCTCGAAGAAATCGAAAAGAAAATCCCGGGCTTCCCGATTGTCCTTCACGGCGCGTCCTCAGTCATTCCGAAATACGTCAAAATCATCAACGACAACGGCGGCAACCTGAAAGACGCTGTCGGCATTCCTGAAGCTCAACTGCGCAAAGCCGCGAAATCGGCCGTGTGCAAAATCAACATCGACTCCGACCTTCGTCTTGCGTTGACGGCAGGTATCCGCGAACATTTCGTTGCGCATCCCGACCACTTCGACCCGCGTCAATATCTCGCGCCCGGTCGCGCATACATCAAGGAACTCGTCGAACACAAGATCAAAGAAGTTCTCGGCTCCGAAGGCACCGCGGCAGCTATCATGGAACTTGCCAACGCGAAATAATCTTTCGGCAACAACACAAACAAAACGACCGCTCGTCACTTTCGACGGGCGGTTTTTTCAATGCGCGTTTGTTACTTTCTTTCGGCGCGAAAGAAAGTAACCAAAGAAAGCAGTTCGCTGCGATACATCGTGTATCGCGGCGCGAACGAGCGGCCGTCATCCATGACGGCCGTGTTTTCGCTTCAATTCGCGTGACGGGCGAAATGTCGATCGTCGACTTCAATTCGCGTGACGGTCAAAATGTCGATTGTCGACTTCAATTCGCGTGACGGTCAAAATGTCGATTGTCGACTTCAATTTGCGTGACGGCGGACATGTCGGTTGTCGACTTCAATTCGCGTGACGGCTGAAATGTCGGTTGCCGACTTCAATTTGCGTGACGGCGGACATGTCGGTTACGTCGCACAAAAGTTTGTCGCGCTAAAGGAAGTTGAATTTTTGTGTCGAAAATTCACCGCGTGAAAAATATCTAGGAGGAAACAATTTTGAACACTTTTGAAATGGAGCTTGGCGGCAGAAAACTGGTCGTCGAGCACGGCAAAATGGCCAAACAGGCCAACGGTGCGGTACTCGTTCGTTACGGCGACACGGCGGTACTCGTCGCGGCAACAATGTCCGCCGAACCGCGTGAAGGCGTCGACTTTTTTCCGCTGACCGTCGATTTCGAGGAAAAAATGTATTCTGCGGGCAAAATCCCCGGCGGATTCATCAAGCGCGAAGGTCGTCCTCAAACCAGCGGTATACTCAAAAGCCGACTGATTGACCGACCGATTCGTCCGCTGTTCCCCGACGGTTTCCGCAACGACGTGCAGATTATCGCGACGGTGATTTGTTTCGACGAAGACAACGCGCCCGAAATCGCGGGCATGATCGGCGCAAGTTGTGCGCTGTGCGTGTCGGATATTCCCTTCAACGGTCCGATAGCCGGCGTGCATGTCGGTCGCGTCGACGGCGAATTTATCATCAACCCGACGAAGGAACAGCTCGACGTGTCCGAAATGGATTTAATCGTCGCGGGTTCTGCCGATGCCGTCATGATGGTTGAAGCCGGCGTCAAAGAGTTGCCCGAAGAAATCGTGCTTGAAGCGATTCTTTTCGGGCACGAGGCGATTAAAAAAATTGTCGCCTTCCAAAACGAAATCGCGGCGGCTGTCGGCAAGGAAAAACGCGAAGTCAAACTTTTCCACCCGAACGAAGACATTGACGCGACCGTTCGTGAACTTGCCACCGAAAAAATCAACACGGCTGTCCGCAATCCCGACAAACTCGAACGTGAGGCGGCTCTCAACGCGGTCAAAGCCGAAGTCGTCGAAGCGTTGACGGAAAAATTCCCCGCCGACGAATATCCGACGCTCGAAAAAGAAATCGGCGCGATTTTCTACAAGGTCGAAAAAGAAGTTGTCCGCAAGATGATCACGCACGAAAAAATTCGTCCCGACGGTCGCGGTCTCGAAGAAGTTCGCCCCGTCACCTGCGAAGTCGGGCTTTTCGCACGCACGCACGGTTCGGGTCTTTTCACACGCGGGCAAACGCAGGTTTTGACAATCACAACTTTAGGCTCGGTCGGCGACGAACAAATTATCGACGGGCTGGAACCCGAATACACGAAACATTACATTCACCACTACAACTTCCCCGGCTACAGCGTCGGCGAAGCGCGTCCCGCTCGTGCGCCCGGTCGTCGCGAAATCGGTCACGGTGCCTTGGCGGAACGTGCGCTTGTGCCCGTCATTCCGTCGATTGAAGATTTTCCGTACACGATTCGCCTTGTATCGGAAGTGCTCGAAAGCAACGGCTCAAGTTCAATGGGCAGCGTTTGCGGCAGCACGTTGAGCTTGATGCAAGCGGGCGTTCCGATTAAACGTCCCGTCAGCGGCGTGGCTATGGGTCTCGTCAAAGACGGCGACGCGCACACGATTTTGACCGACATTCAAGGCATGGAAGACGCGCTCGGCGACATGGACTTTAAAGTTGCCGGCACGACCGAAGGCGTCACCGCGATTCAAATGGACATCAAAGTTGCGGGCATTTCGCGTGAAATTTTGTCCGACGCACTTGCTCAAGCCAAACGCGGCAGAAGTTTCATTTTGGGCAAGATGCTCGAAGTCATCAGCGAACCCGCGCCCGATTTGTCGCCGTATGCGCCGCGTGTCCGCACGATTAAAATTGACGTTGACAAAATCCGCGAAGTTATCGGCACGGGCGGCAAGGTCGTCAACAAAATCATCGAAGAAACCG
>JAFVBP010000179.1 GCA_017479925.1 Selenomonadaceae bacterium
AAAGACAGAATATTGTACACGGAGATTGCGGCGATCATTCTCATTGCGGCGTTTGTCTTGGGCGGATTGCTCATGTAGCGTTGGAAGAAACGCAAAGAACGTCATGCGCAAATTTCCGAACGTCTTGCGGCAGAGCGACGCGCCCGCGAAGAAGCCCGTCGCGCCGAAGAAGCCGCACGTCGCGCCGAAGCCGAAGAACGTCAACGTCAACTCGAAGCCAACGAAATCGAAGAGGACAACCTCACGCCCGAAGAAAAACAGCAGATGACCGAAAAGGACGCTATCCTTAAACTCATTGACGAGAAACCTGCTGAAGCCGCCATGCTCATCAAGACTTGGTTGGCAGAGGACGATTGATTGTTAAGGGAATAGAACGAGGGAATAGAACTAGTGAACAGGATCTGGTTCTAATCCCTCGCTCTATTCCCTATTTTGAACGGAGGTATTGACATGCCCGCAGCAGCAGCAGCACCCGATATGTACAGCGAACCGAAGCCGATGACTTCACGCGAAAAAGCCGCGATTCTGTTTATCGCACTCGGCGGCGACTACGCGGCAAAAATTTTCGAGCACATGGACGACGACGAAATCGAAACCATTACGCTTGAAATCGCCAACAACAAACAAGTCAGCGCGGAGAAAAAAGCCATGGTTATCAGCGAATTCTATCAGCTGATGATGGCTAACGACTACATTTCCACGGGCGGTTTGGAATACGCGCAGAACGTTTTGGAAAAAGCTCTCGGTGCCGACAAGGCAATGGACATCCTCAACCGCCTGACGACAAGCTTGCAAGTGCGCCCGTTCGAGTTCCTGCGAAAAACCGACCCCGCGCAACTTTTGAACTTCCTGCAAAACGAACACCCGCAGACAATCGCGCTGGTTATGGCGTATTTGGAACCCGACCAAGCGGCGATTATCATGAGCGGACTGTCAATGGATTCGCAAGCCGACGTTGCCAAACGTATCGCCATGATGGACAGGACAAGCCCCGACGTTATCCGCGAAATCGAACGCGTGCTTGAAAAGAAACTGTCCTCCATGATGACGCAGGACTTCACCACAGCGGGCGGCGTCCCCGCGATTGTCGAAGTGCTCAACCGCGTCGACAGGACGACGGAACGCGCCATTATCGAATCAATGGAAGTCGACAGCCCCGAACTTGCCGAAGAAATCAAGAAACTTATGTTCGTCTTCGAGGACATTGTCATGTTGGACGATCGTTCGTTGCAGTTGGTTTTGCGCGACATCGACACCAAAGATCTTTCGCTTGCAATGAAAGCCACGCCGCAGGAAGTTGCCGAAAAAATTTACAAAAACATGTCCAAACGCGCCGCCGACATGCTCCGCGAAGAACTCGAATACATGGGTCCCGTCAAGATTCGCGACGTGGAAGAAGCGCAACAGAAAGTTGTCAACCGTATCCGCGACCTCGAAGAGAAAGGCGAAATCGTCGTTGCCCGCGGTCAAGGCGACGAAATGCTCGTGTAATCTGCGCGGCGTGATTATTTTTATTGCCTGCCGGAGGTGAATTGATTGTTCCACCAACACAAAAACATCGTGCGTTACATGACAGTCGGTCAGCCCGTGCTAATCGGTGCCAAACCCGAAGAAGACGAACCCGAAGCCGAAGCCGAAATCGACGACGCCGACGAAAATCAAGACGAAGTCGAAGCCGAGCCGCCGATTCCGCCCGAAATTCTCGAACGCGTTTACGAGGAAGTCGAAGAGATCGAACGCAAGTCACTGTTGCTCGACGCACAATTACAGGCTGCCGAAGCGACCAAAACCGAAGCCGACGACATTAAAGCTCAAGCCGAAGAACTCAAAAGTCAAGCCGAAGAACTCAAAGCCGAAGCCGCCAAAATCGTCGACGACACCAAGCGCGAAGCCGAAGAACTTTTGGAACGCGTGCACAAGGAAGGTTACGACGCCGGCTACGACGAAGGCAAGCAGGACGGTATCCGCGACGGCAAAGAGCACATCGAAGAAGAACTTGCCGACATTGTCCGCCAAGCCAACGACAAAGCGCAGAAAACTATCCGCGACGCCAAAGAGCAGACTGCCGAATATTTCATTCGCGCCGAAGACGAAATTGTTGCCGTAGTCATGATGGCTGTCGAAAAAATTTTGCCGCAACATTTCCTTGACGTGCCGCAGACCGTGTTGCCCGTCGTGCGTGAGGCGATTCGTCACGTGCGCGACCAAAAAGAAATCAAAGTTCACGTTGACCCCGACAGCTACGATTTGGTTTTAATGGCGCGTTCGGAATTTCAATCAATGTTGACCGACGGCACGGCGATTATCGAAGTTGTGAGCGACGAAGCGTTGAAGCCGGGCGACTGCGTTATCGAGACACCCAACGGCGGCGTCGACGCACGGTTGTCAACGCAACTCGGCTTGCTCAAAAACGCTGTCGAAAGCGTGCTGAACTACGAACATTAAAATTTCTAACCACTAACCACTAACTTTGGAGTGTGATACGAATGCCAATGACCATGAGCGAAAAAATTCTTGCTCGACACGCGGGACTTGACGCCGTCGAAGCAGGACAACTCGTCATCTGCGATTTAGATCTCGTTATGGCGAACGACGTGACGGGTCCGCCGTCAATCAAAGAGTTCGAGAAAATCGGTCGTCCCGTTTTCGACGCAAACAAAATCGCGTTGATACCCGACCACTTCCAGCCCGCCAAAGACATCAAAAGTGCCGACCTTGCCAAAATTATGCGCGACTTCGCTCGCAAAAATAAAATCGCGCACTACTACGAACAGGGACGCGTCGGCATTGAACATGTCATCTTGCCCGAATTCGGAATCGTCGCGCCCGGCATGTTGATTATCGGCGCGGACAGCCACACCTGCACTTACGGCGCGGTCAACGCTTTTTCGACGGGCGTCGGCACGACCGATTTGGCTGTCGGTTTGGCGACGGGCAAGGCGTGGTTCAAAGTTCCCGAAGCGATTAACGTTCACTTGACGGGCACCAAGCCGAAAAATATCTGCGGCAAGGACGTTATCTTGACGCTTATCGGGCGAATCGGCGTCGACGGCGCGTTGTACAAAGCTCTCGAATTCACGGGCGCGGTTTCCGAATTGTCAATGACCGACCGCTTGACAATTTCCAACATGGCGATTGAGGCGGGCGCGAAAGCAGGCGTGTTTCCGTTCGACGAAGTGGCGCAAATGTACGTTGCCCGTCGCGTGAAGAAAAATTTCGAGCCTGTTGCCGCCGACGAAGACGCCAAATATTGCGCGACCGTCGAAATCAATTTGAGCGAACTGAAACCCGTCGTCGCACTGCCGCACTTGCCCGAAAACGTCAAGCCCGTTGACGAACTCGGCGAAATTAAAATCAATCAGGTTGTCATCGGTTCTTGCACAAACGGCCGCCTTGAAGATTTGGGCATTGCGGCGGGAATTCTGCGCGGGCGAAAAGTTCATCCCGACGTTCGTTGCATAATCATCCCCGGCAGTCAGGAAATTTACAAGGAAGCCGTCAACTGCCACTGGATTGACATTTTCATTGACGCGGGCTGTGTCGTGAGCTGTCCGACCTGCGGTCCGTGCCTCGGCGGATACATGGGCATTTTGAGCGCGGGCGAACGTTGCGTGTCCACGACGAACAGAAATTTCCGCGGGCGCATGGGTCACGTCGACAGCGAAGTTTACCTTGCAAGCCCGTTCGTCGCGGCGGCGTCCGCTGTCCTGGGCAAAATCGCAACTCCCGACGAGGTGATTGATCATGAAGATTGAAGGCAAAGTTTGGCGTTACGGCGACAACATCGACACCGACGTAATAATTCCTGCGCGTTACCTGAACACGTTCGACCCTGCCGAATTGGCGAAACATTGCATGGTTGACATCGACGAAACTTTTGCCGCCAACGTCAAAGCGGGCGACATCATGGTCGGCGGAAAAAATTTCGGTTGCGGTTCCAGCCGCGAACATGCGCCCGTTGCAATCAAGGCGTCCGGAATTCCCGTTGTCATTGCCGCGAGTTTCGCACGGATTTTTTACCGCAACGGAATCAACATCGGCTTGCCTTTGCTTGAGATTGGTGACGCCGTCGAAAAAATTTCCGCCAACGACGTTTTGCGAATCGACACGTCTGCGGGCACGATTGAAAACTTGACGACGGGCGACACGTTCAAGGCGCAACCGTTGCCGCCGTTCGTGCAAGGTATAGCCGACGCGGGCGGTCTCATCAATTACATCAAGTCGAAGTAACTTCACGCGCAAACAAAAATCCCCGACGGTCTGTTGACTGCCGGGGAAATTTTTTTGCCGAAAAGTTCTTGATGACCACACCGAAATTTTGTCACCGTAAATCTTCGAGTGTCGCTTTCTCGAAAGGAATCTGTTCAAAATTGCCGCCCGTCACTTTAAACAACGTGTCGAACGAAGTAATCGCATTGCCCAAACCAATCGGGTTGACGAATTCAAAAGCATAAGCATAGCAACCGTCGGGGAGCGTTACGTTGTCAATCGTCAAGGTATCGCCGATTTTGAATTCGTCGCCTTCCGCCAAAAAGATCGCGTTCATTTTTACCAGATATTCGGCGACTTCGTTCTTTTGCTCGGCTGTCCATTTGGTCGAATCTTCGCCGTATGTTGCATGGAGATCTTCGATTATCGACTCGGACAGTATCATTGTTGGATAGCGCGGACAAACAACGTCGCCTTTGGTCAGTCCGAATAATTCGTCACTCGGAATTTCGGTATCGGTATCGGGACGCGCAGAAACTACGCTGAATTTCTCGTCGGGATAACTACAAGAAATCCACAAATCGCAAGATCTGCCGTTCAAGAAAATTGGCACGGAGTACGTCACGGAGCCGCCGATTTTGTTGCCTAGTTCGTCTTTTTCCGTTGAGTCGGAAACGATCTCCGTGTAGACAGGTTGATTGTTAATCGCTAGCCATTTTCCGCGAAAAGTGCCCGTGAACTCGCCCGAATCCCAATTTTCTTTGACATTGATGTCGCCGCCGAGATAGAGCATGACAAAACACGGGATGTTGTCCTTTTCAATGAGCTTGAAACGAGCAACAAGTCCGCGCACGCCCGCAATTCGATCCAGTTGGTCTTGCGTGAGCTTGATTGATGTGGTGTTTGTGTCGTCGGGATTCGCCTTTATCTGCCGAAGATCCGTAAAATCGAATGGATTCGGTTGAATCGTCGAGTCCGTGTCCGCCTTGCTGTCGGGAGCCATAACGGGATTTTCTTGCTTCGGTTGCGAAACGCTTTGAGAGGCCGTGCTCAACAATTCTTCGTACAGGGCACTTTGCGATTTCGGAGCCATGCCGATACCCGCCAAACTTCCGTAAGATGCGACGGCATTATTTCTGCGTTTGACACGTTCTCCCACAGACAATTTTTCTTCGCCATAGGAAGTGAACGGGTAAATCGTGGACAGTCCGCCGCCTTTGAGCCGTTGGTCGCCGCGTTCAATGTTGCGAATAACCGCTTTGTCCAAAGCCGCAAGCAATTCGTCGCCGCGAGCCGTCACGTTCGGGAAGCGTGCGTAGAAATTGTTGCGTTGAATATTTTGCGTAAAATTTTTCAGGTCAATTAATTTGTTGCTGTATTTTTCGGTGTATCTGTCCACTATTAACGTCAAATTGGATTGAACGGGCGTCGCGTACTTCGGATTTTGTGCCATCTCCAAAAGCGTGTTGCCAAAGTTTTCGTAAGCCGTCGTGACTTCGGGCATTTGCGTTATGTCGATAACCGAAATCGTCAAAATCGGCGTGGGGTCAACGAAACTTGGCATAACGGGTTGAAGCTCTCGATACGTTCGTATTGCGTCCGCCAAGTAGCTTGTGCAGATGTTTTCGCCGATTTTGTCGCCGTTGATTTTCGAATTCGTCGAAATTGCGTTCAAAACCGCCGTGTAATCGTAGGAAACTTTGCCGACCGTGACTTCTTGCGAAGCAACCATGTAGTGAGCGATGCCTTCGAGCGCAACCGCCGTTTCGTAAGTGGACATTTGGCACATGTCGAAGGCGACGACTTCAAACGGCGGATTGTCGAGTTGTTCGGGTGAAGTTTTCCAAACTTTTGCGAACGCACGTTGAAGTTCGGGAAGGCTGATCGTTTTTCCCGTGTACATGTCAAGGCAAAGTCCGCCGAGACTGCCGCCGCCGTGGTCGCGGAAGATGAAAATTCTGCGGACATTGCCGTCGGGATAAAGTTCGCGTTCGAGTTGCCGACCGTAGCGCAAGAAATCTTCCAATGCCGAGCCTGAACCCATGTCGCTGACGAATTTTTTCGCGTCGACGGCGATAACTTTACGCGGCTTCCAATCTTTGTTTTCTGCGTCGTAAAGGTAACGCGTCACGGTGCCCGTCTTCAAAAGTTTGTCTTCATGATGGAGTACATTTCCGGGCGTAACGAGTCGCCAATTTTCGCTGTGCCATATAGGACGATCTTTTGTGAAAACGTAATTCTCCGACTTTCCGTCAGAATCGAGCCAATAAAATTTACGTCCCGCCGAATCAAACAAGAATTTTTTCGACACGTCGATTTGAGCGTTGTTGGCTTGAAATTTCGGGTGTCCCCAAACAACGGCACCGCCTGCCTGCACCAAAACTTTCACGTTTGGCGACAGAGAGGCTTTTTCGATTTCCCGAATGCAACGAGAGATGTCGCCCGGCTGATGTTCGGGGTCGGCAAGGACAATTTTGCCCGTCGCCAAATCGGTTTGCGGGTCAAAAAGTATTCTGCCCGATTCGATGTCGCTGCCGCAGGCGTACCAATAAATCAGCCAGTTGTCGCCGTCGGTCGGTGTGTTGACGGTTTCGCGCTTGTCGCTGCGGATGTCGTCGCGGAAATCGCGTCCGTTGCCGTTGCCCGCTCGCTCAATGTCTCCTGCCGCTGCTTCGACGCCGCCCGAAAGAAAAAACATTGCCGCGAAAACCGTCACGATTGCAATAACGCGCTTGAACAAAATCATCATCTCCTTGCCGAAATTTGTTGACGGTCAATCTTGCGAATCGCCCGCGATAATCACGTCGTCAAAGATTTCGCTGCCGTTGCTGTCCAAATCTCCGGGTACATACGGATGATCTTGCAGGAGAACCACACGGTTGACGCGCCATTGAGAATCGAAGTATTCTTTAAGACCCTGCACGCTCTTGTTGTAAATCGCCATTTTCAGCGGCTTGTTCAAAAAGGGCATGACAACTTCCCGTTGCGCCGCATATCCCGCATGGCACGTCAAAAAGTAAACCTGCTCGAAACTGTTTTGCTTGATTTCGCCGCGATTGATGTGGTAGCGAATTTCGTTGTCGACTGCATGGGCATAGTTGCTGTAAAACTTGCCGCCCATATAAGCGTAGTACACGCCGTCGCTTTCCGCTCCGTGACATACAAAAAGCAAGCTCGGACGCCCCTGCGCATTGGTAAACGAGTAAATGATGTGGTCGAAATTGTCGCCGTCGGGAACGAGTACGATTCGCCTTGCAGGAAAGTCGTATTCCAGATGCCAGTTGTACGCACTGACGGTATTCGCGAACGAGGTCACGAACATCATCAACGCGAAGATGACAAGTTTTCTCATAAAAATTCCTCCTTTGTTCACGATGCGGTCAAAAAACTTTCGGCAGTTACGGTCATTATAATTGTTTTTTTTTTGTGTCAATTCGCTACGATAAAAATATCGCTAACAAAAAATCCCCTCGACCAAATGTCGTGGGGAAATTTTTTTGTCACTCATCATCAGCGACGGTCAAAACTGCCATGAACGCTTCCTGCGGCAATTCGACGGAGCCGACGGCCTTCATGCGCTTTTTGCCGGCTTTTTGCTTTTCGAGCAACTTGCGCTTGCGGGACACGTCGCCGCCGTAGCACTTCGCCAAAACGTCTTTGCGACGGGCTTTGACGGTTTCGCGGGCGATAATCCGTCCGCCGATAGCCGCTTGTACCGGAATGTCGAACAGCTGTTCGGGAATGATTCGCTTGAGTTTGAGCGCAAGAATTCGCCCGACTTTCGCGGCTCTGGAACGGTGAACGATTGAACTCAGCGCGTCAACCATGTCGCCGTTGAGCAAAATGTCCAACTTGACCAAATCGCTCTGCTTGTACTCGGACAGTTCGTAGTCCAAACTTGCGTAACCGCGAGTCATCGATTTCAGCTTGTCGAAGAAGTCGTAAATAATTTCGTTGAGCGGAATCTCGTAAACCAGCATGACGCGGGTCTTGTCAATGTAATCCATGCTTTTGTACGTGCCGCGTTTGTCGCGACAAAGTTCCATGACGGCACCGATATAATCTGCGGGCACGATAACCGTCGCTTTGACCATCGGCTCTTCGACGAATTTAATTTCGGTCGTCGGCAGCAACGCGGCGGGATTGTCAATCGTGAAAATTTCGCCGTCGGTTTTGTGCACGCGGTAAACGACACTCGGCGCGGTCGTGACAATTTTGAGCTTGTATTCGCGCTCAAGACGTTCCTGAATAACGTCCATGTGCAACAGTCCCAAAAAACCGCAACGGAAGCCGAAGCCCAACGCGGCGGAAGTTTCGGGTTCGTAGACAAGCGCGGCGTCGTTGAGCTGAAGTTTTTCGAGCGCGTCTTTCAAGTTGTCGTAATCGACGCTGTCTGTCGGGTACAGTCCGCAAAAAACCATCGGCACGGGCGCACGATAGCCCGCCAACGCCTCGGCAGGTTTCGCGGAAGTGGTGACCGTGTCGCCGACACGAACGTCGCGAACGTCCTTCAAACTGCCGCAGATGTAACCGACTTCGCCCGCCGTCAACGCGTCAAGTTCAGTCATTGCGGGCGCGAAAATGCCGATCTCCGTCGCGTCGAATTCCTTGCCCGTCGCCAAAAGTTTAAGCTTGTCGCCTTTGCGAACGGTGCCGCCGAAAATTCGCACGTGAGCAACCGCGCCTTTGTACGGGTCGAAGTACGAATCGAAAATCAAAGCTTGCAACGGTGCGGTCGCGTCACCTTCGGGCGGCGGAATTTTGTTGACAATCGCCTCCAAAATTTCGTCGACGCCTTCGCCGGTTTTCGCCGAACATTTGACTGCCTCGGACGCGTCAAGCCCGACGGCTTCCTCGATTTCGTTGCGCACGCGTTCAACGTCAGCACTGGGCAAGTCGATTTTATTGATGACGGGCACAATTTCAAGGTCGTGCTCAAGCGCAAGGTAAACATTCGACAGCGTTTGCGCTTCAACGCCTTGGGTCGCGTCGACAACGAGCAATGCGCCTTCGCACGCGGCAAGACTTCGCGAAACTTCGTAAGTGAAATCGACGTGCCCGGGCGTGTCAATCAAGTTCAGCTGATAAGTTCGACCGTTGCGGGCGGTGTATTTGAGCCGAACGGTTTGCGCCTTGATTGTGATGCCGCGTTCGCGCTCAAGCTCCATGTTGTCTAAAAATTGTTCGCTCATGTCGCGCTTTTCGACGGTGCCCGTCAGCTCAATCAACCTGTCGGCAAGCGTGGATTTGCCGTGGTCGATGTGCGCGATGATTGAAAAATTTCGTATATGTTCGTTCAAAGGTTCTCCTCCGTATTCGGGATAGTGTCAATTTTCGTGTCCGTTGACTTGTCGATTATAATTGTCGATTTTCGTTTTTGCAACGCGACGTCGTCAAAAAGTTTAATCGGCTTGCGAAGTTGAACGCCGTCACCGCAATAAAAAATCCCGCCGCGAACGACGGGGAAATTTTTATCTGCGATAACATTGCGGGTTACTCCGGTTGGGTCAAGCGTCACGCTTGCCGCCGCGAACGACGGGGAAATTTTTATTGATGACGCAATCGCAATCGGTTACGGCAACGCGATTTTCGCGGGCAACTGAGCCGCCGACAAATTTTCTCTGCCGCGATTGACTGCAACTTTTTTCTTGCGCGTCGCTTGGCTGAACGTCGTTTTTCTTTGAGGCGTTTGGCGTCCGCGAAAATTTTTTCAATGTCGCCGAGTTGTTCGATGCGGAAATTTTCCATAGCCGGCGGAAGTGAATTCCATCGCGCCGCCGCACGGTTTTGTTGAGCGACAAGCAACGGCAATCTTTCGAGTCGTTCACGTGCTTGCCGTGCTTTTTGTCCGCGTGATTTTCGTTCGCGGGTCTCGTCGGAATCTTGCCTGCCTTTGGTTCGTGCGGAAATTGCCGCCGCCGCTTCGGGGTGTTCCGCATAGTAATTTTTCAAGCCGTCGGAAACTTTTTTGCGTTCGGCGGGGTCTTCAAAGCGTTTCGATTGTGATTCGCCGTTTCTTTCGCGGGCACCGGGTGTGTCGAAATAAGCTTTGATTCGCTCCGATTGAGCTTCGCGTTCGGCGGGGTCACTGAAACGTTCGGTGACGGCGGCGGAAATTTTGTCGCGTTCTTCCTGCCGTTCAAAGCGTCGTCTTTGCGATTCGGCATGTTTAGCCGCTATTTCGGGATTTTCAAAGACTTTGCGCGTGCGTTCCGCCGCTTTTTCGCGTTCGACGGGGTCGCTGTACCGCCGCTTGCCCGCTTCAGAAATAATTTCGTGAATTTCGGGATGTGCTTCGTTGTAAGCGATAACTGCCGCCGAAATTTTCGCTTTGGTTTCTTCGCAAGGTGAGCCGCCTTCGCCGCCTTCGGTCAAATTGTAGCCGTTTGGTGCCAGTGTGTCGCGTGATTTGATGAGGCGTCTTTCCCAATAGTCGAGTTCTTCGCGGCTGTAGCAAACCTTCAAAATTGCGGTTGCGAACATTTCTACGCCGCGCTTGCGTATTGCACGGTCAATGTACTGGTCGCCGCACTTGTGTTCATTGAAGCGTTTCTCGAACGTGTACATAGTCTGCCCGACGTACTCCTTATCGTTGGTGCCGTCGATGAGCAGGTACACAATGCCGTAGACATCCATAATATCAATCCGCCTTTCGTTGACAGCGCGGCACGAGCGTGCTAGAATCACAAATGCTAACAGCTCTGTTGCGCTACTGGTTTGTTTTAAGCGAATCAATCTTAGCACGCGGAGCTTTTTTCGTCAACAAAGCGCAAAACAAAAACCGTCAAGCCCGAAAGCCTGACGGTTGATTTTTTTTCGTGACGGAAAATCGGCAATCAGCCGGCGTCTTCCTCTGCTTTGGCGCGGTCAATCAACATGTTGAGCAGTTTCATTGCCGCTTCGGGAATATTCGTGCCGGGCGCGAAAATCGCAACCGCACCATGTTCAAAAAGAAAGTCGTAGTCAGCAGGAGGTATTACCCCGCCGATCGCCACAAGAATATCGTCCCGTCCGAGCTTTTTGAGTTCGTCGACGAGTTCGGGCAAAAATGTGTTGTGACCAGCCGCCAAAGAGCTGAATCCGATAATGTGGACGTCGTTGTCGACAGCGTTGCGTGCCGTTTCTTGAGGCGTTTCAAAGAGCGGACCGACATCAACGTCCCAGCCCATGTCTGCGAAACTCGACGCAATGATCTTGGCTCCGCGATCGTGACCGTCCATCCCGATTTTCGCAACGTAAATTCTTGCTCTTCTGCCTGTAATTTGCGCAAATTCATCGCCGCGAGCACGGACTTTGTCAAGTGTGCCGTCTTCGCCGAATTCTTTCGAGTAAACGCCGGTGATTGTGTGAATCGTCGCTTGATAGCGTCCCGAAACTTTTTCGACGGCGTCGGAAATTTCGCCGAGCGAGCAACGAACGCGAGCGGCTTCGACGGCGCACTCAAGCAAGTTGCCGTTGTCGCGGGATTCAGCGGCTTTGGTGATAGCTTCAAGCGCGGCACGAACGTCGTCTTCGTTGCGTTCGGCGCGGAGTTTGTTGAGGCGTTCAACCTGCGCGTTGCGAACGGCGGTATTGTCGACGGCAAGAATTTCGAGCGGGTCTTCCTTGTCGAGGCGGAATTTGTTCAAGCCGACAATCGTCTCGTTGTTGGAGTCGATACGCGCTTGACGGCGAGCGGCGGCCTCTTCGATACGCATTTTCGGCAAGCCCGTCGCGATAGCTTTTGCCATGCCGCCGAGCTGTTCGATTTCCTGAATGTGCGCCCAAGCACGGCGAATAATTTCGTTCGTGAGAGCTTCGACGTAGTAGGAGCCGCCCCACGGGTCGATAATCTTGCACACGGAAGTTTCGTCTTGAATGTAAAGTTGCGTGTTGCGGGCGATACGTGCGCTGAAGTCGGTCGGCAGTGCAATGGCTTCGTCGAGCGCGTTGGTGTGCAGCGATTGCGTGTGACCGAGTGCCGCGCCCATTGCTTCCATGACCGTGCGGGAAATGTTGTTGAACGGATCCTGCGCGGTGAGCGACCAACCCGAAGTTTGGCAGTGCGTGCGAAGTGCCATTGACTTCGCGTCGGTGCCGCCCATTTGCTTGACGATTTTCGCCCACAGGACACGAGCGGCGCGCATTTTGGCGACTTCCATGAAGTAATTCTTGCCGATAGCCCAGAAGAAACTCAACCGTTTTGCGAAGGCGTCAACTTTCAAGCCCGCGTTAATGCCCGTTCGAATGTATTCGAGACCGTCGGCAAGCGTGTAACCGAGTTCAATGTCAGCCGGCGCGCCAGCTTCCTGCATGTGGTAGCCGCTGATTGAAATCGAATTGAACTTCGGCATGTATTTCGTCGTGTACTCGAAAATATCGCCGATGATTCGCATTGACATATCGGGCGGGTAAATGTACGTGTTGCGAACCATGAATTCTTTCAAGATGTCGTTTTGAATCGTGCCGTTGAGGATTGACTTGTCGACGCCCTGCTCAATGCCGCTCTGGATAAAAAACGCCAAAATCGGCAGAACCGCGCCGTTCATCGTCATTGACACGGACATTTGATCGAGCGGAATGCCGCTGAACAAAATATTCATGTCGAGCATCGAGCAAACGGAAACGCCCGCTTTACCTACGTCGCCGAAAACACGCGGATTGTCGGCGTCATAACCGCGGTGAGTGGGCAAGTCAAACGCAATCGACAAACCTTTTTGACCGGCAGCCAAGTTGCGGCGATAGAACGCGTTGGATTCTTCAGCCGTCGAAAAGCCCGCGTATTGACGGACAGTCCACGGACGAAAGACGTACATTGTCGCATACGGTCCGCGCAGGAACGGCGGAATGCCGCTGACGAAATCCAGGTGATTCATGTGGTCATATTCGCCGTGCGTGTACAGCGGCTTGACGGGCACATGTTCCATCGTCTTGTAAATGAGCTTGTCGTAGTCCGCTTTGGCAGCCTGTTCAAATTTCGACTTCCACGTTGCCGCGTCGTCTTCGGCGGGTGCATTGTTCAGGCTCATCTGCGTGAAGTCGGGATTGGTGTACTGTGCCATTATGCAATCATCCCCTTTTTCTGTTGAAGTGCTTGAAGAATTTTGTAGCAGTTCGCCTTGACGTGAATGTATTCGTCAATGCCCGCCGCGTTGTAAGTTTCGAGCAAGTCTTTGGGAGCCGCGCCCGCAAGGAAAACCGTTGCGTTCGGCAGAGCTTCATGAAGTTTCGGTGCCAACGCGGGAATAATTTCGGGATACGTCGCGTCCGTCGAACAGATGACAACGGCGTCCGCGCCCGACTCTTTGGCAGCTTGAGCGGCTTCGTCGACAGTTTTGAAACCGTTGTTGCCCAAAACTTGGAACGCGCCGACTTGCAAAAAGCCCGTGGTGAAATCTGCGCGAGCTTTGTGTTGCGGAATGGGACCCATGTTCGCGAGGAAAATTTTGACGTTGTCGTTGTGAGCGGCTTTGAATTTTTCGGTCGTTTCGCGCAGAGCTTCAAAACGTTCGCTCCAACGGTGAGCTTCAATCGCTTTGATGTCGTCGACTTCGGCGGTGCCCAAAGCTTGACGAATTTCGGCAATCGTCGCGCCCGCTTGTGCGGCGGCAATCACGCTGTCAACGTCGTCCGCTTTGATTTTGGCAACGGCGTCTTTTGCGTCGACGTTGGCAAGGAAAGCTTCAATCGCCGACGTGCGCGCTTTGAGATTTTCGGCTTGACTTTCGGGACGCGGGTCAATGCGCTCCTCGGTCATGTTCGGATACATGTTGTTGCCGACGATGCGGTCTTTGCGGGTCTCGGCGGCTTTGAAACGTGCGTCAAGAATCGCGGCGATTTGGTCTTGCGGATAACCTTCTTTGAGCGCGGCGACGATACCGCCTTTGCCTTCGACGGTTTGGAATTCAGCCCAAATTTTTTCGCTGATCTGTTTGGTCAACGTCTCGACAGCCCATGAACCGCCGGCGGGGTCAATCGGTTGCAACAAGCCGAATTCTTCCTGCAAGATAATCTGCATGTTGCGGGCGATACGACGGCTGAATTCGTCGCCTTTGCGTACGGGTTCGTCGAAGGTCGAATTCTCGAAGCTGTCGACGCCGCCGACAACGCCGCTGAAAAGTTCGCTTGTGTCGCGCAACATGTTGACATACGGGTCGTAAACGGTCTTGAAGAATTTCGCGGGACGACCGTGCACGTGAATTTTCTGCGATTCAGCGTTGCCGCCGAAAGCTTTGACAATCTGCGCCCAAATCGGACGGACGGCACGGAGTTTGGCAATCTGCATGAAGAAGTTCGCGCCCATTGAGAAGCCGAACATAATTTGACTTGCCGCCTCGTCAATCGTCAAGCCGCGGTCAAGCAAAGCTCTGAGGTACGCCACGCCCGTCGCCAAAGTGTAAGCGACTTCCTGAACGTCGTTTGCGCCGCCGTTGCTGAAAACATTGCTCTTGACGAAAATCGTTTTGACTGCGGGAGCGTTTTTAATCGCCCATTTCGCGACGGCAGCCGCCTCGTCATAGAGTTTGTCGAGCGATTGATTGAGCGTGCCGTTACCGACGTATTCGGCAATCGGGTTCGCGCCAATGACGCCCTGGAGTTTGGCAACGTCGCCGCCTTGTTTCTTGACAGCCGCGACAATCAGCGCAAGCAGGGGCAACGCCGATTCGCCCGCGTAGACGTACAACGGATATTTGTCGAGTTTGAGACCGTCAAGCAAAGTTTGCACGTCGCCCAAAGTCGTCACACTGCAGCCGTGTTTGCCGATATGTTGACATTTGCGGGCGTCGACGGCTTTGCGGGTCGCGCAGTCAACCTTGACGTTGTAAACCGTTGAACCTTTGTC
>JAFVBP010000180.1 GCA_017479925.1 Selenomonadaceae bacterium
ATTCGCCTTAACGTCGAGGCTCGCGGCGACAAGTCTTTAATGGAGACCAAACGCGACGAATTGCTTGCGATTATTCGTTCGTGAAAGTCGGTGAAATTTTTATTTACGGCTCGTCGGGCACCGTCAACCACATTGACGGCTTGAGCGTCGATTTCGACTAACGGCGATTATTCGCGGCTGAAAGTCGGTGATTTGCAGTGGAAGTAATTTTGACGCTTTTGCTGTGTGCACTCGGTTTGTTCCTGTACCTGCTCAACTCGAATAAAAACGAAGTCTTGCGCTTGAGGTTGGAACTTCGCGACAAGGAAATTGAACTGTCGAATTTACGCTACGAACTTCGCGACAAAGACCGCGTAATCGAAGAGTTGCGCCGACAACTTGCCGAAAAGTCGTCACCGTCACAGGAACTGTTGCCGCCGCCGTCGGGAACGTTCGTTCGCGTCATCTTTAACGAAGGCGACACGAAATATTACCATTACTTATTGGGCGACAATGACGTTCAAGTCGGCGATTTCGTCGAAGTCTACGCTACCGACAAGAGCGACGGTAAACTCAAGTGCAAGGTCGCGCAGGTTGTTTACATCAGCAAGCCGGGTGAAGTCTCGAAGTTCGCCAAAACCGAAATTATCAAAAAAGCCGACCGTCCCAAATGGTAAGCCACATCCGCTCGAATCGTTGAGCGTGCGATAAATTATTTACTCGAAGGAGGATTTTTCATGGAGAAAAAAACAGTCGTCAACCTGCCGTCGCTCATAAGCGACTACTACACGCTTGCGCCCGACCCGGAAAACAAGACGCAAGGCGTTGCATTCGGCACGTCTGGACACCGCGGCAGCTCGAAACTCCACAGCTTCAACGAACAACACATCCTTGCAATCGCGCAGGCGGTCTATGAGTACCGCACGGAACAAAAGCTTCAAGGACCGCTGTATATCGGCGCGGACACCCACGCGTTGAGCGAACCGGCGTTGCGTTCGTGCGTCGAAGTTTTGGCGGCAAACGGCGTCGACATCATCTTGCAGGAAGATTTCAAGCCCGTTCCGACGCCCGTTGTTTCGCGAATCATCCTTGAGCACAACTACGAACGCAAAGAGTCCAAACAAGCCGACGGCATCGTCATCACGCCGAGCCACAACCCGCCAACCGACGGCGGCATCAAGTACGACCCGACGACGGGCGGTCCCGCGTCAGCCGAAACGACGAAGATTATCCAGAACCGTGCCAATGAAATTATCCGTGAAGGCGTCGACAAAGTCGTCAAGCGCGTCCCGTTTGAGCGTGCCGTCAAAATGGACAACGTGCACTTCATGGATTACATGATGCCCTACGTCAAAGCTCTCGGTCGCGTTATCGACATGGACGCCGTCGTCAACAGCGGCTTGAACGTCGGCGCGGACCCGCTCGGCGGCAGCGGCATTTTCTACTGGGATCTCATCAACGAAGTCTACAAGCCCAAAAATCCGATTAAAGTCGTCAACCCGAACATCGATTACACGTTCAGCTTCATGCCGCCCGACCACGACGGCAAAATTCGCATGGACTGCTCGTCGCCGTTCGCTATGGCGAATCTTATCGCGCTCAAAGACCAATACGATATCGCGTTCGGCAACGACACCGACTATGACCGCCACGGCATTGTCACGCCGCAAGGTTTGATGAATCCGAATCATTACTTGGCGGTTGCGATTCGTTACCTGTTCACGCACCGCGACGGCTGGAGCAAAGACGCAATGGTCGGCAAGACGCTTGTCAGCTCGTCGCTTATCGACAAAGTTGCGGCGGACATCGGTCGCAAACTGTGCGAAGTTCCCGTCGGCTTTAAGTGGTTCGTCGACGGTTTGTTCGACGGCTCAATGGGCTTCGGCGGCGAAGAATCCGCAGGCGCGTCCTTCCTGTGCAAAGATGCTTCCGTTTGGACGACCGACAAAGACGGCATCATCATGGACTTGCTTGCCGTCGAAATCACCGCGAAGACGGGCAAAAATCCGTCCGAACACCACAAGGAACTTACCGACAAATTCGGCACGTTCTACTACGCACGCAAAGACACGCCCGCGACGCCCGATCAGAAAGCGGCTCTCGGCAAGTTGGCACCCGAAAATCTCAAAGCCGACACTTTGGCAGGCGCGAAAATCACGGGCAAGTTCACCAAAGCTCCCGGTAACGGCGCGTCAATCGGCGGCTTGAAAGTCGTCACCGACAAAGGCTGGTTCGCGGCTCGTCCTTCCGGCACCGAAGACATGTGCAAAGTTTACGCGGAAAGCTTCGTCAGTGCCGAACATCTCGCGCAGATTCAAAAAGAGGCGCAAGACATCGTTGCGTCCGTCGTGTGACGGTTCGTTACTTTCTTTTGGCAGCAAAAGAAAGTAACCAAAGAAAACTGCGCCCGCGGTATTTCGCATCACGCGAAATGCGCCGGGCGGACGGCCGTCATCCATGACGGCCTCGATTATCCGCAAGTCGTCTCTCGATTTGAAAGGAGTTTCAACTTATGGCATTGGTTCTGAAATCCGGCTTCACGTTCGATTATGATAACCTCTTCGGCGACGGCAAAGTCACTCAAGCCGACATCGACGAGTTCAAAGACGCAATCGCCAAAGCGCACGAGGCCATGAAAGTCATGCGCGAAAGCGGCTTCATCAAAGCTCACCTCAGCAAAGACGGCGCGCCCGAAAAAGTTTACTTCAGCAAACTGCCCTACATCACCGAAGAAAACGGCAAGCTCAACTTGAATTCGCCCGCGTCAATCAAACGTTTGCACGACTTAACCGAAAAAATTCGCAACAACGTTGACGCCGTCGTTTCGCTCGGTATCGGCGGCTCGTTCCTGGGCAACAAAGTTCTGTTCGACATTTTCTGCGGCGAATTTTGGAACACCTGGACGCCCGAACAGCGCAAAGGTTTGCCGAAAGTTTACTTCAGCGGACAAAACATTGACCCGCGTCGCACGGGCGACATCATCAACCACCTCAAAGCTATGGCGGCGAACAAACAGACTCACGGCGGCGGCAAGTTCAAAGTCATGTTGATGTGCATGTCCAAAAGCGGCGGCACGCTCGACACAATGAGCAACTTTATGGTGATTCTCGACGCGCTCAAAAAGTGCGACAACATCGAAGTCGAAATCGTCGCCGTCACCGATCCAAACATGGAAAAGAAAACCTTGCTCAAACAGCTTGCGGTCGACAACGGCTGGGAGACTTTCGCGGTGCCCGACGGCGTCGGCGGACGTTTCACCGTCTTTTGTGAAGTCGGCTTGTCGACGGCTGCAGTTATCGGCATGGACATCGAAAAATTCCTGCAAGGCGCGCAGGACATGGACAAAGCTTGTCAAAACGACGACATTTGGCAGAATCCCGCAATGCTCAACGCGGTTTTGAAGTTCGTCGCGTACAAGAAACACGGTCGCAACATCGAAGTCATGATGCCCTACGGCGATTATCTCAAGTCGCTGTCGGAGTGGTACATTCAGCTGTTGGCGGAATCGCTCGGCAAGCAGTTCGACAAGGAAGGCAACGAAGTTTGCGAAGGTCGCACGCCGCTTGTCGCTGTCGGCACGACGGACATGCATTCGCAGACGCAACAACATCAAGAAGGCACGCTCGACAAAGTTGTTCAGTTCATCAAAGTCGACAAATGGGCGAACGACTTGGTCATCCCGAACGTCTTCCCCGATGCGAAAAAACTTGCGGACATTTCGGGCGTCACCATGAGCGAGGCTCTCGAAGTCGCACGTCAATCGAACGCGGACGCGCTCAAGTCCAACAAACGCTTTAACGCCTGCTTCGCGTTGCCCGAACTCAACGAATATCACGTCGGCGAATTGCTTTACCTGTTGGCAATGTCGGTCGCTTACGAAGGCGAATTGCTCAACGTCGACGCGTTCAATCAGCCGGGCGTCGAGGCCTACAAGCGCATCATGGGTCCGAAACTTCAGGAACTCAAAGCGTCCAAAGGCTAATCGCACGAATCACTTTCACGCATAAAAAAAGTCCCCGTCGAACGTGGCGGGGATTTTTTGTTGTCGTTTCGCACGACGGGCGTTGTTGAAATCTACTTTCTTTTGCGTTGCCCAAAAGACCCGCTTTAAAAGCGGGGGAACAATTTGTTGAGTGCCTCGCAACCGAAACATTACGCATTACGCATTGCTAATTACTAATTGCAGTTCGGGCACTCCTGCGGAGAGCACAGCATTGATACCACTCAGGTTGTCGAAAGCCGAGAGTCATCTGCGCCGCATGATACATCCTGTATCATACGCGGCGGCGGCCGACATCCATGTCGGCCGGAACTTCGTCGCGGTCATTTCTGTTCGCGACGTGTCGTTACCGCGTCCCGAAAATTTGTCATTGCACTGCAAGCGGGTCACCGCCGTATTGATTCGCCCCGAAAGTGCCGGGCGCAAACGTCGTGTAAATCCAAAACGCGGTATTGACGGCGGGAATCGTCATGAGCAGACACAGCCAGCCGGTCAAATTTAAATCGTGCAAGCGGCGAATCGTCAGGCAAATGCTGCCAATCGGAAACAAAATCGACAGTCCGACAATCAAAATCACACCCGTCGCGGCAACATCTCCGCTCGACGGTTCGACGGAAAGCACGACTGTCATTATCATCAAAATCACGTACAGGAAGAAAATTCCGATCGAACGCTTGAAGTAACGCAGGCGATTGAGCCGACCGTTCGTCTTGAAAAGATTTTCCCACAGCCCGCTGTCTTTTTGGTAAGGTGTTGTATCGCAATTCGTCGCCGCCGAAATGTCTTGCCCGCAGGACGGACAAAATTTTTCGCCCGCATCGAGTTTCGTGCCGCAGTTTGAGCAGAAATTCATCGTCATGATAAGTCACTCCCGTCGAAAAGTTTTCTTGCACATTATACGTTTGGAACGACGATTTTGTTACACGTCACGGATTTTTGTTGAACGTTTCGACGCTCAAAGACTTGCCGTCCGTGCGCAAGCGTGACGCTTGACCCAATTGGTTTGACAGTTGTCGCGTCACGGATTTTTGTTGAACGTCTCGACCGAAAGCGTTTTGCCGTCCGTGCGGAATTTTATCAAACCGTCAATGTCCGTGCGGAAAATTTTCGTCGGCAACGCTTCAAGCCGCTCCAAAACTTCGGCTCGCGGGTGACCGAAATTGTTGCCGTAACCGACACAAATCACGGCACATTTCGGCTTGACGGCACGCAAAAATTCTTCGCTTGAACTGGTTTTTGAGCCGTGGTGACCGACTTTGAGCACGGTGCTTTGAACGTCGACGCCTTCACGCAACATCTGCGCTTCAATTTCGGTGACCAAGTCGCCCGTAATCAGAAAAGTGACGTTGCCGCAACGCACGCGGTAGACGTTGGAAATTTCGTTGCCCGTGCCGACATTTGGCGCGAACAAAATTTCGACTTCGACGCCGTCAATGGAAAATTTTTCGCCCGCGTGACCTGCGTGCATCGGCGGCAAATTTTCTTCCGCGATACCGAAAACCGCCGCGTATTCGGAACGAGGTTCGCCCGCCGTGATAATTTCGCCGACGGGCAATTTTTTTATGACGGCACCGGCACCGCCCGCGTGGTCTTCGTGCACGTGCGTCAGAAAAATCTTGTCGACGGCGCGAATGTTTTCGTGCTTGAGGTACGGTACGACGACGCGTCCGCCGACATCAAACATGTGTTCGCGTGTGCCGCCCGTGTCGAAAATTATGCAGTGACCGTGCGGCGTGACGACAACCGCGCAGTCGCCTTGCCCGACATCGACGAAATTTATTTCAGTTTCCGAGCCGAAACGCACGAAACTCAGCGCAATCAAAATCGCTATCGGAATTAAAATCACCGCACGCCGAAGAATCAACGCCGCGTAGTAAAAAAATCCCGCCAAAAATCCGAGCGTCGGCACCTGCACGGCACTCAGCGGCAAATGCGCGAAAATTCGGTTGAGTTCGGCACCCGCGCCGAAAATTAACGCCATGTTCGCGAAGAAAATTTTTCCGCCGATTGGAATGACTGCCGCGATTATTCCGCCCAAAAGTCCGCCGACAATTACGATTTCAAGCAGCGGCATAACAAAGGCGTTGGCGAAAACTGAACTCAGCGAAATTTGATTAAAGTACCACACGACGACGGGCAAGCTTGCAATTTGTGCGGCGATTGTCATTGACGCGGCGTCCGCGAAAAATTTCGGCAGGCGTCCAAGCAAGTCGCGCAAGTCTTCGGCAATGTACATCAAACCCGCCGTCGACGTGAAACTCAGTTGAAAGCTCACGTCGAACAAAAGCAACGGTTGGTTGACGAGCATTGCCAATGCAGTCAACGTCAACAGCCGTGCGCCTTCGGCTTCCGCGTCCAAAGTTTTCGCGAAAAAAACGAGTGCGCCCATCGTCGCCGAACGCAAAACTTGCGGCAAAAGTCCGCTCAAAATTGCGTACGTGCCGATAATGAAAACGCCGATTGTGAACGTCAATTTTCGATTGAGCCTGAGCAAGCCGCACAGCCAAGCCGTCGCCGCCGCCAACATCGTCATGTGCGAGCCGCTGACCGAAAGTATGTGGACAATGCCCGTCGTTTGAAATTCTTCGACGAGTTCGGGATTTAAGCCCGCGTAGCCGCCGAACAGCATTGCGAAGACCGCCGCCGCATCTTCGGGCGACATGACTTGTGACATTGATTCGCGGTAATGTTGACGAATCTGCGCGACCGTGCGAAGAAATTTCGTCCACAAGCCGCAATCGTCGACGGCTTCGACCGTCACGCCCGTTTTGCTTGCGGACATGCGCGCCGTGATTGAATTCGCCTTCATGCGCGTCACGCCGTCAATTTGACCGGGATTGTTGTAATTGGTTATGCGTTTGACGTTGCCGCTTGCCGAAATTTTGTCGCCGATTCGCGCCGTCGGAATTTGTTCGCCCGCCTTCGGATACGCCGTCAACGTGAGTCCGCCCGAAATTTTTTGGAGTTCGCCTTTGACTTTGACCGTTTGAGCGTCGACGACGAAACGCACTTGCATCATGCCGTTTGGTAAAATTCGCGTCAACGGTTCTTCGCACACGACGCCCGTCACAAGCACCGATTGCCCCGCCAAATTCGACACGTCGTCTGCGGGCAAGTTGTCGACCGCCGAAAATCTCAACGCGCCGATTGCAAAAAAAATTATCGGGGCGACGAGCCAAGCCGTCAAATTTTTCCGCCGCCACGTCACGAGCAGGGCGACGACGATTAAGCCCGCGCAGGTTCCGAGCAATGCTTTCGGCGTGTGCGCAAAGTTGTCCATAAAAAGAATGCCCGACGCCAGCGCGCCGAGCAAAACGTTCAACATTGCGTTCGAGACTTTAACTTTCATGGTTCACCTGTAAGTTTGCGATTCGTCACCGTTGACGATTGCGGCGTCGTCGCTTCGACTTGATTAATTCGCAAATTTTGCGCTGAACGTTACTTTCTTTTGGCAGCAAAAGAAAGTAACCAAAGAAAACTGCGCCCGCTACGATACATCCTGTATCGTGCGCGTGCGGGTGGCCGACATCCATGTCGGCCAAAGTTTCCATTGCTGTTGTTGAACGTCAAACCAATTGGATGCAACGTCACGTTGCCCGACATCAATGTCGGCCGGAATTACGCATTATTAATTGATTCGGCAACGGGAATTTCCAGCGTGAAGGTCGTGCCGCGTCCGTGTTCGCTCTCGACGCGGATTTTTATGTCGTGCAGGTCGGCAATCGCTTTTGCCATCGCCAGACCGAGTCCGCTGCCTTTGGCTTTGTAGTTTTCGTTGTTGACGCGGAAGTAACGTTCAAAAATCCGCGACTGGTTTTCGGGCGCAATGCCGATACCCGAATCCGCGATGCTCAAAAAAACTTTCTTGCCGTCGAGGCGCGAGCTGACTTTGACGGAGCCGCCTTCGGGCGTGTACTTTACGGCATTTTCGAGGAAAACGCGAATCATCTGCCGAATCAACGTCGCGTCGCCGTAAATCTTTGCGGGCATGTTTTGCAACAGTGAAATTTCGTGACTTTTGACGGCGATTGTCATCTTGCGCATGACTTCTTCGACAATGTCGTCGAGGTCAAGCGGTTCTTTTTCGATTTTGAGTCGGTGTTGGTCAAGCCGCGACAGAAACGAAATTCGCTCAAGCAAACTCTGCAGGTTGTTCGCTTCGGAACGTATGGCGTCGATTGATTCTTTCAAAAGGTCGGGGTCGTCTTTGCCGTACTTTTCCAAAACGTCGACGTAGCCCAAAAAAACCGTTGCGGGCGTGCGCAGTTCATGTGAGGCGTACGACACGAATTTTTGTTGACTTTGTATCGGCGCTTGCAGTCGGTCAAGCATTGCGTTGAGCGTTTTGGCAAGTTCGGCAAGTTCGTCGTTGGCGGAACCGATTGGAATTCGCCCGTTCATGTTATCGAAGACGATTTCGCGAGCGACTTTGTTCATCTCCTTAATCGGCGTCAAGGTCTTGCGGCTGAGCCAAAAACCTGCAAGCAAGGCGAGAATCAAGCCCGCAACGTCAATGCCGAACAAAAATTTTTCCATGCGGTGAAACGTCGCAAGTTCTGAAGTTATCGTGCGGAAAAAATACAACGTCGCGCCCTGTTCGTTCGTCGGCTCAAAACGCATCGTTCCGCAATAAATCAGCGCGTTCTGGAATTTGGAGATCTGTAAATCTTCGTCGGCGAAAATCGGCGGGTCGGTCATGATGCCCGAATTGAAATTTTCAATCGACGGATAATTTTCGTCCGTGTTTACGATTAAATTACCGTCGTCGGTGACGACACGCAAAACCACGCCCGCGACAAGTTTGTTTTTGAACGGGTCTTTGTCGAAGGACGCATAATTGTCGTTGAGATTTTCAAGCACGTTTGCGACTTCGACCATGCTGTAATTTATCGTGCGTTCGGCGGGTTCAAAAAGCGCGTTCATGAAGCTCAGCCACATGACGAAATTTATCAGACCGAGCAACAGCACGAAGAACGCCGCGTAAGCCAAAGTGATTTTCGTCGAGATTTCAAAGCCGTTGCACTTGCGCTTAAGTCTGTCGATGACGCTCATAAAATTTCTCCTGCGCAGAAAAAAGTAACGCGACAATGATAGCACATCTTCAAGTTATTTTCACCGTTCATTTCGCCGCGCCGAGAAATTTTTTTACGCGTCGATTGAAGTCAGCAATTCGCCTTGCGGTAAATTTCAATGACGGTTTGCTTGTCGAGCGGGCGGAAAGTTGCGACTTTCTTCGTGCCGCCGGCGGTGACCATGTCGGCAAGAAATTCGAGTTCGCCGTCGCTTTGAACGCCGATTCCGAGTTCGCTGAAATTCGTCGGCAGACCGATTTCGCGGAAGTAATTTTCCATTGCGTCAATGCCTGCGCGGGCGCGTTCGTCAACCGTGCCGTCCGTGATGCCGAAAATTCTTTCGGCGAATTGCGCGAAACGTTCGGGCTTGTCGACGTAAACCGTGCGTGCCCACGAAGCCCAAACCGTCGTCAAACTTGCGCCGTGAGCCACGTCGAAACGCCCGCTGAGTTCGTGACCGAGTTTGTGCGCGGAAAAATCTCTGTCGCGACCGAGACCCGTGAAGCCCGTGTGCGAAACGGAGCCGCACCACATAATTTCGCTCATCGCGTGAAGATTTTGCGGTTCGTTTAATAATACTTTCGATTGCGCCATGACGTTTCTAATCAGCGATTCGGCAACCATGTCCGTGAAGTCGTTGCCGTCAATGTGGCTGTGGTAGCGTTCAAGCGTGTGCATAATTATATCAGCAATGCCGCAGAACAACGGGTAGCGCGGGACGCTCAACGCGAATTCGGGATTCATTATCGCGAAGACGGGACGCGGAGTTATCACGCCGCGCTTGAAGCCGCTCTCTTCGTCCGTCAAGACCGCCGAGTCGGAAGTTTCGGAGCCTGCCGCCGCGATTGTCAACACGACGCCGACGGGCAAACTTTTCGTCAGGCGAATTTTGCCCGACCAGTGATTCCAAATTTCGACGTTGGGATTGGCGACGCCGAGCGCAATGGCTTTGGCACTGTCGATTACGCTGCCGCCGCCGACGGCAAGCACGAAGTCGATTTTCGCGTTGATTGCCTCACGGATTGCGTGTCGAACGAAATTGACGCGGGGATTCGGTTTGACGCCGCCGACGACTTTCAACGCCGCAAGACCGCCGACGAGCATCAGCCGTTCGATTTTCGGGATGAGTCCGCTTTTAATCGCCGAGCCGCCGCCGTAAAGAATCATGACGCGACTGCCGCCGTGTTTGCGGATTTTTTCGGCAACGTGACTTTCCGCGCCGTGTCCGAAGACGATTTCCGTCGGGCAAAAATACTCAAAGCTCTGCATGTTGAAATCCTCCGTTTGCAAAAAAACTTTCGCGCAGATTTTACAACGCCCGTGACGTGCCGTCAAAATTTTTCGTCGAGCTGAAAGCAACGGTAATCGACAATCAGGAGTTTGCACGCCACCGACAGATGCCGTTATCCGGCCGACATGGATGTCGGCCGCCGCCGCGTATGATACAGGATGTATCATGCGGCGCAGATGACTTTCGGCTTTCGACAACCTGCGCTTAGCCACACCGTCGCCCGCCGCGTAGGCGCGAGTTTCTTTGCTACTTTCTTTGCTCGGTCAAAGAAAGTAGATTTCAAAAACGCCCGTCGTGCGAAACGACAAAAAATTACTGTCACACGTCAACCGCCGCCGTCAAAACTTTTCGTTGAGCGACGAAATTTTTTCTGATAGAATTCGCCTGCACAAGGAGGAATTTTCATGGCAAAAAAATTTCAGCAACAAACGCTTGACGAAAACGAGCTGATTAAAATTCGGCGCGACAAACTTCAAGCCTTCGTCGACAAAGGCATCGAACCTTTCGGCGGGCGTTTCGAGGTCACGCACCACGCGGCGGACGTTCGCGCTCAATTCGGCGACATCGAAGGCGAAACCGACGCGGGCGAAGTCACAATCGCGGGTCGTTTGATGGCGATTCGCGGGCACGGCAAAGCAAGTTTCGCCACGCTTGCCGACAGAAGCGGCGCGATTCAAATTTACTTCAAGCTTGACGTTGTCGGCGAAGACAAATATTCCGAGTTCAAACTGTTGGACATCGGCGACATCGTCGGCGTGCGCGGACAAGTTTTCAAAACTCAACGCGGCGAATTGACCGTTCGCGTCGAAGATTTCAAAATTTTGGCGAAGTCACTGCGACCGTTGCCCGAAAAATTTCACGGGCTTAAAGACGTTGAAATTCGCTACCGTCAACGCTACCTTGATTTGATTATGAATCCCGACGTGCGCGACACTTTCGTCAAACGCAACAAAGTCATCAAGTCGATTCGCAAATATCTGGACGAGCGCGACTTTTTGGAAGTTGCCACGCCCGTTTTGTCGACGATTGCCGGCGGCGCGGCGGCACGACCGTTCGTCACGCATCACAACGCACTTGACGCCGATTTGTACCTGCGCATTGCCACCGAATTGAATCTTAAACGGCTGATTGTCGGCGGTTTCGAGCGCGTTTACGAGATGGGACGCGTTTTCCGCAACGAAGGCATGGACGTTCGCCACAATCCCGAATTCACGAGCGTCGAAATTTATCAGGCTTACGGCGATTATCGCGACTTGATTGAAGTCACACGCGGCATTGTTTGCGCGGCTGCCGAGGCTGTCAACGGCACGACGAAGGTCACGTATCAAGGCGTCGAAATGGATCTGTCCGAGGCTCCGTGTTTAAGCATGAACGACGCGGTCAAGCAGAAGACGGGTTGCGACTTCCTTGCCTGTGCGACCGTCGACGAAGCGCGTGCTTTGGCGGACTCAATCGGCGTCGCTTACGAAAAACGTTTCGGTATCGGCGGCATTTTGAACGCGGCGTTCGAGGCGAAAGTCGAAGATGACTTGATTCAGCCGATTTTTATCACGCACCACCCGACGGAAATTTCGCCGCTTGCGAAGAAAAATTTCGACGACCCGCGTGTCACCGACCGATTCGAGTTTTTCGTTTACGGGCGCGAACTTGCCAACGGTTTCACCGAACTCAACGACCCGATTGACCAACGTGCGCGCTTTGAACAGCAACTTCAGGCACGCGAAGCCGGCGACGAGGAAGCTCACGTCATGGACGAAGATTTTATTCGTGCGCTGGAATTCGGCATGCCTCCGACGGGCGGGCTTGGTATCGGCGTCGACAGGCTTGTCATGTTGCTCACGGACGCGCCGTCAATCCGCGACGTGTTGCTGTTCCCGACGATGAAAATTATCGCGGAGTGAATTTCCGTGCCGACGTTGGCAAGTCAACCGTCAAACAAATTCGCAGGCGTCATGCTTGTGACACGTTACCCCGACGATAAAAAATTAAGTTGTGCGAAAACGTCTCGGCTTGTGAAAACGTTTCGGA
>JAFVBP010000181.1 GCA_017479925.1 Selenomonadaceae bacterium
AAAGGCAAAATTTTATACTTTTTTTTTTGGTGATTTTAGTCACGTTATTTTTTTCCCAATCGCGTTGTGACGCCGTCCAAAAAAAGTAGGACAAAGTAGGACAGTAGGACGCATTTCCCATTAAATATTTGAAAAACTTTTGAGCGTCTCGAATCATCGAAACAATAACGTTCGCGTTGCGTTTTTTAAAAGTCTTTATTAATTGCGTCCTACATTTCCTATACTTCCTATTTTTGAGAGAGAGAGAAAGAAGTATGGCGTAATAACGCGCTTTTATTAAAATCGACAATTTGATTTTGGTTGTTAAAGTCACACAAAAAAGTAGGACGCTAAAAAATCTGGCTGTCCTACTTTTCCTATTGTTCGTCCTACTTTTGGGGCTTGTCCGCTTAAAACGGCGGAGCTTCGAGGTCAAACGGCGTGCCGACGAAGTCGGTTACTTTTGATTCTTCGGTCTCTTCGACGGGTAAATTGTCTTCGTCTCGGTAGTACGGATGTTTTTGGTCGTTATATTCGGGGTCGGCTTTTTGAAGTCTCCTCCCTTCAGTCCAGCCGTCAAGCATCGTAAGTATCTCGTTGATTCTGGTCATTGACTTGCGCTTGTCTTGACCGAAACATTCTTGAAAGATTTCCGCAGCGCAGATGTGTTGGCGGTACTCGGTGCCGAAGAGGATAAATTTTTCTTGAGTGCCGCCGCCCGCGACCGTGAAGGTTTGCTTGAGCACGCCTTTTCCTTGGCGTAGGTAGCTGTCGATTTTGTCAATGTCCTCTTGCGCGTTTCGTCCGCCTTGTGCGCGTCGGGCAAAGTTGAGTTCGGCTTGGTCGACTTCGATTTTCCCGTCGGCGATAAACTTGCGGCGTCGTTCTTTCGTGAGCAATAACCAGATGGCTTGCAACGGAATTTTGCGGTCGAGGTAGCTTGTGATTTCAAGCGTCATGCCGTCGTCCTGCGTGTATTTTTCGGCTATTGCTTCGGCTTGCTCTTGGATTTTGAGGGGCAACAGCAACTTCGCGCCCGCTTCTTCTTTCGACAAGCCGTTGAACTGCTCGTTGTAAATGTGGAGTGCTTCCGCCCAAACTTGCCGAATATATTCGGGCGTCATGCCTGGCACACGGTCAAACTTTTTCTGCGAACATTTGACGACAATAAATCGTGCGTTGCCCGTCTTGTCACGAAAGATTTGGCTGTCGTTGCAAGTCACGACGAAAGAGTTTTTGCGTTGGCGGGTGGTCGCGTATTTGTCATAAGAGAATCTGCGCGTGTCCTCTGTTGCGCTGATAAAAGTTTTGAGGTTGTTGACTTCGGCTTTCCGTGCCGCGCTGAACTCTTCGATTTCAATAATCCAACCTTTCATGAGCGCATCGGTCGCGTGACTGTCGTCAACCGAATCTTTTAGTGCTACGTGCCAGTTCTGTCCGTTGGGATTGACGCCTTCTTTCCCGCCCAGCATCCGAATCAATCTTGACTTGCCGATACGTTGCGCGCCCTGCAGTACGGGACAGTTGGCGAACTCAACACCGGGATAATAGACGCGGGCGATTGAGCCTAACAGGAAATTCAACGTAACAACACGGGTGTATTCCGAATCCTCGGCGTGCAGGAACTTGACGAAAACTGTTTCGGCTCTCTTTTCGCCGTCCCACTTCGGCAAGCTCGAAAGAAATTGTTTGACGGCGTTGAAAGAGTTTTTGCGGGCGAAGTCAATCCGCGTATCACTAATCTTTTTTTCGTGTTCTAAGTCGGCATAAACGTTGCGGAGGTAGACGCGAAGTTGAGCGTTGTCGGTGTCGTTCCACTGCTCACCCGTGCGGTCTTCGTCTTTGTCATGCCACGGCGCACGCTTTAAGAAAACGTCGACGCCACAGAATTGGTCGTGCCCGACAAGTCCGCGCAAGTTCGGGTCGTTCCCGAAAATCAAGTTGAGGTTCGCTTGGGTCGGCTTGATTGAAATTTTCTTGAACTGCGTTTTGCCGTCTCCATCGGAAACTTTGACTGCCCGCCACTCGCAACGGTCACGAATCTGCGCAATGATTTCTTCCGTAGACTTGCCGCTACCGTCGTGAATAGCGACTGAATTGTTTCGCTTTACGTAACCAGCGCGGTTGTCAAAAATTTTCGGGTCGTAGTGAATGCCAAATTCGTCGGCGGTTTTCTTGAGCAGGTCGAAGAATTCTTTTCCTTTGCGTGGAATGCTCCACACTTTGGAAAGTAGCGTGAGGACGTTGCCTGTCTTACCACATGCAAGACATTTGAAACGCAACGGCAGAGTTTCGGAAAAGTTCAATACGCCTGTCTTTTCTTTCTTTGTGCCTGAGCCGCAATACAAGCACACGTAACCGCGTGGTCTGGCTTTGCCTCTTTTCGAGTGCTCGATAATCCCTTTTTGCTCCAGCATTTCACAGGTGATTGTGTCGTTGATTTCGTCGATAAGTTTTTGAATCTCTGGGTCATAGCTTGCTTTTTTCTCCGATTGATTATTCTGCGTCGACGGTTGTATATCATCACCCGCGTTGCGTGACGATTGTTCCTGTTCGTGCTCCCGCCAACGTTTCATTTCTTCTTCCGCTTGTTTAAAGTCATCCCGTGCTTTTTTGACGATACGGGCAAAACGCCAATAAAGATAATCGTCGCCCTTAGCCTGAAGTATTTGATTCGCGTCGGGTTTGTCGCCGACTTCTTTTTTCTCGTCGTCACTCAAAACGTCCTCGAAGAATTCACAGACGGCAACGACACCGATAGCCCAAAGCTGTTTTCGTAATTCCTCGGCACGTTCTCTGCCGGGCTTGAGTTTGTCGGTTCGTCCCGTATCGTCACCGTCGAACAATATGACTATCAGCGGTTTGCGATCCATTGTTTCCAGACGTTTAATCAAGTCTGTAACTCCTGCGTCCGTACCGCCCAAAGCGCAAACGTCAACGCCGCTACAAGTTCCCGCGTCGATTATCTTTCCGCGCTTCAAGCACTGCCAAATTGACGCGGCGTCTATCTCGCCTTCGGTTATGGCAACGAGACTTGCGGTTAAAGCCGACGGGTGAAAAACAAGCTTTGCGACTGCCGTCAAACATTTATCTGCTTCCCAAAGTTTGGAATTCTTGAAACGTTCGCGCCCGCTCGGTGTCATGATTGCGTTGTAAGCGGGTGGGTCGTTCGTGTTGCCGAGACGTGCGATAAATCGAGGAGTCGGGATAGAATTTTGGCACTTCGGGTGCTTCCAGTTCGGGAGAAAACCAAAACCCAAATGCTGAAAAGTTTCGTCGTTCAGTCCTCGACGGTCAACGCTTGGCAGTTCCGAAAGTCGACGTTTTGATTCGGCAATGTCGTTGGCGGTTAGCTGCTGATATTCTTCGTCGCTGATTTCATCTTTCTTTTTGCGTTTGTTACGAGATGTGCCGATATTGCTGTCGAGGGTGCCCTGAATCGGGGCGTCGGTTTTGTTCCCTTCGACGGAATTATTGTCGGGCAAGTTTTCAAACTGTTGAATCGGCTTGTCGGATTTATTTTCGTCCGCGTTTGTAATATAATAGTCTTGAACGTTTTCTTCGCTCAAAACCTGCGAGTTTCTTTCCTGTTCCGATTGTTCGTCGTCGCGTTCGTGTGCGTCTCTCAACATCTTGTTCATTTCGTCAAGGTCGGCTTGAGGAATATCGGCGGGGTGTTCTTCGGAACATGCAAGAAATTCTTCGTGCATTCATAATCACCTAACCTTTCTCCTCCATGTGGAGGTTAATTTTTTTGAGCAGTTCCTCCTTGTGGCGGTTTATTTTTTTGAGCAGGTCGGGAAATTTCGGGAGTTCGTCGGGCTTGGGCGGTGTCATGCCTTCGCCATCACGCGGTGCTGCTGTGCCGGTGTTGAAAAGCATTGTTTGAGCAAACGCGATTGCAGTTTCAGCGTCTACGCGCAAGTCGAAAACGCCTGCTGACAAAACTCTTTCGTTCTCGTCAACCAACGCGACCAGCGTCAAGTTCTCGTGCACCGTGACTTTCTCGAATCTTATTGTCTCGAAGTCCATTGTTTTACTCCTCCATGCGGTAATTTTTTTCGCAGGGTCCCGCCCGCCTGAAGTCATCGAAGTGGGCGACGGGCGGTCTGCGACTTTTGGTCGGGCGCGATTAGTCGTCCGCGTCCTCGGTGTGCTGTTCGCCGTACTCGACAAGCCACTGTTCGATAGCGTCAAGCGGCATTGATTGCGGGTAGCTCACAACGGCGTTGGTGCGCGGGTCAACGACCATGTAGCCTTCACCGTTCTTGCGAATCCTCAAGCCGTGCTTTTCGGCAAGGCGTTTCAGTTGATTGATTTCCGACATTGTTATCTTCCTTTCTTGCGTTCGTACTCGCGGCGCAAAAAATCCGCATGGGCGTCCTCTCGTGAGCTGTAACGTTCCTTGAATTCGGGCATGTCCTCAATCTGACGCCACAGCATTTCTGTTTCGGTCACAGCTTCGCCGTAAGCTTCAACCAATGTTGAGATAGCGGCTTCGTTGTCCGAAAGTTTAAGGATAGCCTCGAACAAAGACGCGGCGGTTTCATTTGAAGTTTCCGAGTCCGAGATGTGCATAAAAAGTTCGTCCAAAATTCTCTCCCCTTCCTGCCGCGAATAAATTTGCGTCGCCCGTTGCCGAAACTGTTTCGCAGTGCTACAATAAAAATGCTTCGGTGCCGTGCTCCGGCACGGTTATCGGGTACACGGGGGCGGCGGTCTAAACCGTAGCGGCGATATGATTAGATTAGACACCTAAATTATAAAGCCGTGAAAGTGAAAAGACAACCGCCTTTCGTGTTTTCTTGAGAGAAATTCAACGTCGTCTTCGGACGGCGTTTTTTCGTTGGGGCGGTAAAACACCGCTCACCTGAACTGGCGAAACAACAGGGCAGACTTAGGTCGCCGCTTCCCAACTTTCTGGGGAAAGAATCTGCGCGAACGTGAATTCTGTTTCGGGGCAAGGGAGTCGCTAAGTTAACCTAGCCCGTTCAGTCGACGTTCTTCGTCGTCAAGCTCGGACATGAAGTCTTGAATTTTGGTCGGCTTGTTCGTGCAAGAAATTTCGTCGTCGAGAGGCAACGCGACACCGGCACGAATCAAGGCAACTGCCAAAAGAGTACGCGCAGCGTTTGCGTCCTCGTCAGTGTGAAAGACGCCGCCCGAAACAATCTGTTCCGCTGAATCAATCAACAGCACGAAGTGACAACCTGCACGGGCAAACTTTTCAATCCGCATCGTCGTCGCCTGCTTTCCACTTCCAGTAGTCGGCGCATTTTTCCAGCTCGTAACGGTCAAGGTCGCGTTGAAATTTCTTCCACTGGTCGGGCGTGTACTCGTTGCCATGCTGAGCGAAGTCGTCAATCATTTTTTGAACGTCCGAATCAGTCATGGCAGATCCTCCTGCGCGGACATTGCGTCGATAATTTCAAGAGCGGTCACGGGTTCCGTCGGCAACGGGAACATGAAGGCGGTCGCGTCTTTGTTCGGCTCGAAAGTCATCAGTTCGGTGACTGCTTCGGTCGCTTCTTCCAGTTCGCGGTAAATCCCGCAGTGGTATTCGTCGCCGTCTGAAAACACACCGACGAGGTAGTAGCCGCAGATTTCCCGAACGCCAACGATGAACGCGCCCGACACAACGTCGCACACAAGTTCCTCGTCCTGATTCAGCACGGCAAAAGTTTTCTCGTTCATTTTGAATCCTCCTCAATCAAAAGTTCGCGGGGTTTGATTCCGAAGAATCCCGCAAGCTTCGCAACAGTCGTTATACTCGCACGACGTTTGCCGTTGAGCAGGTCAGATACCGTTGCTTGTGCAAAGCCGCAAGCTTTCGCCAACGCGTTCACACCAATCGGACGCTCAAGCATGAGGTCAAGCAGTCGCACGCGGTTTAACTCAATCATTTAAATCACGCTCCTCAAAAGAAAAATCCCCTGCGGAATTGCAAGGGATGTGTTGTTTCGGTATTGTGGATTGTGGAAATTGTAGCAGATAAATTCGCCCGTTATCGTCACGATAAGGAATTCGCCGAAAATTTTTTTGACGGTCTTAGAACGCCTCGACTTTCGCACGGGCAACGGGTTCCGCGTCGAAGATTTCGCGGGCGGTCATCAGAAACTTGCTGAGCAGTTTGTAGTACTGAGGTTCGCTTATGTGCATTTCCCAACAAGTCTTTAAGCGGTGTTCGCCTCTTCGATATCGTCGCGCCGCAAGTTCGGAACAATCTTCGCGCAGTTGGGACGCCGTCGCGTATGTCGCCGCGATTAAATCTTTCACGGTTTGAGGTTGGTCGCTCTCGTGACGAAAGACGAAGTCAATCAGTTTGTCTTTGACGCTTCGCATTGTTCCGCCGCCTAGGAGTTAGCAGACGAAACAGTTACTGATACTGAAAGATTAACATCGGCGGCATTTTTCTTTCGGTCTGCCTTGTGCCTTTCGATAACCGCAGAATTTTCGTCGACGATTGCCGCAAGGATTGAGCAAACAAAATCATTGACGGTCTTGCCCGTGAGTTCAGCAAGCACGGCGACGCCGTCATATTCTCGCGGCGTCATCAAAAGCGTTGTGCGCTCGGAACGTTTATCGGCGGGCGCAATTCTCGGACGTGCCATAAAACAATCTCCTTTCGTTTAAGCAGAAAGTGTATCGAAAATCGCATTGGCGGCGGTTTGCTCCGCCGTATTCTTCATGCGTTCGACTGCGTTGTTGTAAATCATTGTTGTGTTAATGTTGA
>JAFVBP010000182.1 GCA_017479925.1 Selenomonadaceae bacterium
CCGTCGAAGATTTTTTTACGCCAAACGTGACCGACTTTGAACACGGTTTGATATTTCGTCATGTGCGTTGATTCTTCGTGAAACACTTTTGCCGGCACGATAAGATTTTGGCACGCTTCGAGAATCAACGGCTCGTCCGAATTCTGCTTGCTCGGAACGCGCATTTTAACGCCGTCCTCGTTGAAAATGACACCTTCGGGCAAATACAAATTGACGGGACAATTTTCAACTTCGCCTTGAGTTGTCGGCGGGGCTTCGATATAGCTTGCGCGTTCGGCTTCGCGTTGGGCGTCAATTTCTTTTGCGCGTGCGGCTTCAACGAATTTTGCGTGAGTTTTTTTGGCGTGGTTAAAGCACGTTTCGATTTTCTGTTCGATTCTGCTGACATTGAGCGCGGCAAGTGCGTTTTCGTCGGCGGTCGGTTCAGGTTGCGAATTATCTTTTCGCCACGCTCTGACTTTGGCTTGTGCGGCGGTTTTCGCGCTGCGAAGTCGTTGCAAGAAATTTTGGTACGTTGCGCCGAAAAAGCTGTAATATTTGAAGTGACCGAGATATTTTTGATTCGTAACGTCTTCGGCATCGAGCGCGGTAATTTTTTCGAGTGAATCAATCCGAACGGCGGCTGATTTTAAATCTGATAATAAATTGGCGTCGATAATGCCGTTCTCTTTTTGCCAACGTTCAATCTGCGCGGCTTGTTTATCGTCGGCGGGCGTTTCGGCGTTAATTTCGGGCTCCTGCGCGCAAATTTCGGTATGTTTGGCGTCTGCGGGTACCGAAAAAACTTCGTCGTCGGTCAACGTGCCGGCTTGTGCGGCGTCGTAAATTTCTTTGATTCGGGCTGAAAAATTTTCGGGCTCTGCTTTCAAAAATTCGTTGGCGTCGTTGTATTTTTCGGAGAGCAAAACGCCGATTGCGTCGTGACCGAGAGCTTTTAGCGCGTCAATAACTTTGGGCGTCTTTTTGATACCTGCGGCGTCGTTGTCGAGCATGACGACGAAAAATTTCTTGCCGATTTCATCAGCTTTAAGGCGGCGAGCGTGTTTGCGCGTGACTTCGGTGCCCATCAAAGCAACGGCGTTGACGTGCGGGATTTTCGAGAGCGAAACAATTCCGTTCGCCTTGATAAATTCTTCGCGGATTGACGCAAAATAAGTGCTCATCACGTCGAATTCGCCTTCGTGCACAAAAATAATCGGATCGTTGCTTTCGATTGCACGTTTGTAATTAAAAACGGGCTTCGGAGCGGAACTGTGCCATTTCGGACGCAAAACGTCTTTTTGTTCGTCGGTAAGTTCGTCCTCGTTGCCCGTGAAACGCGCAAGAAAACTGTATGGCGACGCGGGCACGATAAAAGCGGGCGTGTGCGCCTTGCCAAATTCGTCGACGTGACCGCACCAAAAATATTCGTAAACATTTTTGGGAATTCCGCGATAAAAACCGTCGTGCCGATTCATGAAATTTTTCAAGCCCGAAGCGGCAAAGCTGTAAAACCGCGAGTAATCTTTAAGTTCAGATTCGTCAATGTCGTCGTCCGCGTCGTCGAAAATTTCAGGTTTGGCGGCGGCGTGCGGGCTGTGAACCGTGCCGCTTTCGTCGATTGAAATGCCGAACAATGTGGCGACTTGCTCAAGAGCTTTCGGAAAATCTTTTGCGTCGGTGAACTGTCCTTTGTCGTTGACGGAATAATTCAGCGCGAACTTTGCCGCGAGCGAAATATTGTCCCACGTGCCGCCGCAAACAAAGCAGTACCATTCGAGATGGTCACCTTTCTGCGAAAGAAATTTCGGCATAATGCCGGTGCCGTCGGAGCCGCTGCCGTTGTTGCATTCGGGGCAGATGTAACCGCCGCGTTTTGCCGCTTTGAGCCCGATTTTTACCGCCACGGTGTCAGGGTCGACCATGCGCACGGCGTTGCGGATTTTTTCGCGTTCCTCTTTGGTGATGTAATGTTTTTGTACGGGGGCGGGGTGTGCGTCACTGCGCAATACCGGTTGCTTGTGCCAATCGGGACGATAAACCGATTTCAGTTGTTCGACGCGTTCAATTTCGTAGAGATAAACGCCGTCATGCGTTTTGATGTCGGCAGTAAACCACTGTGCGCCGTGCCAAAGCTCATTGTTCCATTGCAAAACAGTTTTCTTTGCTACACCGAGAATTTTTGCAATGTCCGCCGCCGCGAAATACTCTTTCCCGTTGAAGGTTCGCGGGCGTATCGGGTAACAGTTGACTTTTTGATTAACCGTTACCTGACCGTTACCTGAGTGCGCGGGCTGTGTGTGAGGTGACAGTTGATTTTTGTTTTGCGGTTTGATAGAATCGCTCATAAGATAATTCTCCTCCTTTTGGGGGTTGAATACAGAAATGCCGTCCGTGGCTTCGGATTCTTTGGCAGAACCGATTTTAGCACGGGCGATATTTTTTTGCAATTCTTCATGAGCGATTTCGGCGTCGGTCGTGATTTTTTCTTCAACCATATAAAATTAGCCTCCTTCGATTGACAACGCAACCGAAAGGGGCTATACTTTGCAATAACTGAATAGAGAAATGAGTTGCAAAGTGCCCGTTTCGGTGCGTTGGTTGTTTTAGCGAACTAATCTTAGCACACTAGGCGGGCATTTTGCAACTTGTTTTTTTTTGCCCGCCGTGCGCGTTTAGAAGAGCCGCTGACGATTTTCGTTGACGGCTTTTTGAATTCGGTCGCTCGCTATGTTGAAGAATTTTTCTTCGAGTTCAAAGCCGATGAAGTTTCGGTTGGTGTTGACGCACGCGACGCCGGTGCTCCCGCTGCCCATGGTTGCGTCCAAAACTGTTTCGCCTTCGTTGCTGTACGTCCGAATCAAATATTCAAGCAAGTCAATCGGCTTTTGTGTCGGGTGTGACTTGTCGCCCCAGCCGCCGAACGTCGGTGTGTTGTAACTAATCACGTCAGTCGGATAACGTTTCCCATCTTCGTTGATAAATAACATCGGCGTTTGTTTACCATAGTTTTTAGAATTGTTTTTGCTGTAAATGCGATACGGTTTGCCCGTCGAAAATTGCGGATTATATGTCGGCAACGATTGATAAAACAGTAAAACGTCCTCGTGCGCTTTGAGTGGCATTTTTTTTGCGTTAAGAAAGCCCGTGCCGCAATTTTTCAACCAGCACCATTTATAGCGGAACATTTTCGGGTTGCTCATAATCAGTTCGGCACCGAACGGCATTTGCGAGAACAGTACGATTGCGGCGTTGCGTTTCGTCACGCGTTTGAATTGCTCCCACATCGGCGCGAACGGTATCCGTTTATCGAAACTGCACGCCGTGATTCCGTAAGGCAAATCTGTCAAAATCATGTCAACCGAGCCGTCGGGAATTCGTTTCATACCTTCGAGACAATCTTCATTGAAAATTTGGTAGTCCATGTGCACCTCGTTAAAAAAGTTTTTGTTGGGGGGCAGCCCAGTCGCGCATAATTTTTAAGCTGTCGCCGCAGATAAAGTTTTCGTCAAGAATTTTTCGGGCGTCGTCGGTGCGCGTGAATTCTTTGCCCGTGAAGAATTTGTACGCGTCGCAAGCGGTTTTAATCATGTGCTGTTTGGCGATTTCGACGCTTGCCGGTTGAATGTCGATTGCGTGAAGTGACTTAATCGCCCGCAGTACAAATTCTTCGTTAAGCCGGTCGAGCCCGAAAAACATTTTCCAGACGAGTTCGCCGCAGGGATATTGCCCGTGCCCGACAGCGGGATCAAGAATTGTTTTGTCAACGTCGGCGACACACGAGCGAATACCGTCCTGCAAAATCATTGAAAACACGACACCGGGCGGCGTGAAAACTTCGGCGAATTTCTTGACGCGTTCCGTTGAAAGTTTGTCAGTGACGGGCATCATGATATTTTGCCTCCGTGAATTGAATCATTGCGGGTGTGAAGTCGAACAGGCGATAAAATTGCTCGTCAGATTTTGCCTTTTCGGCGAACAATGCAACTGTGTTACTGCGCTGAAAATCGTCGGTTGTGTCGAATTGCGCGAGCCGTTGCAGGTCAAGCAACAACTGAAAAAATTTGCTCATGTTCGTTCCTCAAAAACTGTCGCCGCAAGAAAAATCAAGTGCCCGTTGCAAAATCGCCAAGTCAAAGCCGAAATGCTCATAAGCTTTCCAAAGCACGGCAACATAATGGTCGCACGGCGGATTGACGCGCTGCGTGTCGGGCTTCGAATAATACATTGCCGAAAATTTTTCGCCGTTGACTTCAACCTCAACGGTGTGTTTTTGGTAAACACGCGGGTAACCTTCGTAACGGTCAAGTTGCTTTTCGTCGGCAGGCGTCAGATCCCAGAGCACGAACGGGACAGAAAAACCTTCCCACGGTTCGATTGTGCCGTAAGAATTCGGCGGGGTGCCCTTGAACATCAGGCGGTAATTTTGCAGTTGCCCCGTGCCGACGAGTTTCGATTTCGGACAGCGTTTCGCCATCATGTCAACGCTCATGTTCGCGCCGTAAGCCAAATATTTTTTCACGGTGAAAACCTCCTTAGAGTCAAGGGCGACCGAAGCCGCCCCGTCCCGATTGAATTAAACTGCAAATCTCCATGCGGCGTTGCCCGAAAGATTTTTCGTCAAGTGCAGGCGTGCCGTTTTGAATTCGTCGCCGTTGAGCCCGAGCCGCGTCAGAAAAGTTCGCATTGCAAATTTTTCGTTGTCGGTCTCGATTTTGTGATAAACCGTGCGGCGTGCCTTTTTCGCGAAGGCGACCATTGCCGCGCAAAATTGAATTGCCGCTTTGACTTCGCCCGCGTGCAATGTCGAATTGAAAATCCGAAATTCGACGGTGCCTTTCGTGAAGAACGCGTGCAGGTTTAAAATCGTGTAGCGCGAAGTGTCGTAATGCCAGGTATGTTCGCGGCTGTCGCCGTACCAAAGTGTTTTGAGCTTGCCGAGTGTGGCGGGCTTTTTTTGGTTCAGTTCGCGCAAAAATCTTTGGTTGGTCGGTTGGCAATATTCTTTGCGCTCTTCGTGAACTTTCAAAGCGTTGTAGAAAATGTTCTCGCGGCTTGCGACCAGATTAACCAGCGTGCGAATATTTTGCGCTGTCATGCCGTTTGCGCCGATGTGAACGTGCAATCCGCAAGTCTCGTTGACTTTCGCGCCTGCGCGGCGAAGTTGGCGAACAATTTCTTGCAAGGTTTCAATGTCGTCCCAGCGAAGAATCGGCGTCACCAACTCGCAACGTTCGCCGTCATTTTCAATGCGGATACTCGAATCGCGCATAACCGTCCAAGTGCGTCCGCTGTTGTCTTTGGCGGTGTATTTTTTGTAATTGCTGCCTTCGTATTGTGCGTGCGTTCCGAAAAATTTTGCGATGACGTTTGCCGCTTTCTCACGCGTGATTCCCGTGAATTCGATTTCCGTGCCGATTGTTTGAGTTTTCATTCCTAAGTGCCCCCTGTTCTTTTTGGTGACACATTAGTCACTCTGAACGGTCAAAAAGTCAACGAAAGTGTGTTGTATACTTGACGCGCAGGAACTGTTTTTTTGCGGTTAATCGTCGTCGGAAATGTTGTAATAAATTGCGGCTGCGGCACCTGCCCCAATTGTGATTATGACAGTCAGCCGCGCAAGTCCCGCTCCGATATTGCCCAAATTGAATTCGTGAATGGCGAGGATAGCCGAAACAATCAGCGTGGCTGTCGTCAACAGCTGGCAAATCAAGCAAAAAAATTTCATGATTCGTTCTCCGGCAGAATTAAATTTTCGTCGGGCTTGAGTAACATGGTCAGCGACGGTTCATATTCGAGCGATTGAAACTGCCCGTCGTTGACGCGGAATTTCAGTTTGACGTGTCCTTCGCCTTGCAACTTCGCCTTAATTTCCGTGATGTGTTCGTCCCAATTCAGCGGAACTTTTTCGTGAATGAAATCAAGCAACTGCCCCGCGTCGACTGAATTAAGTTTGAAGCCCGTCGACGAAAATTTGATTCCGAACAGTTTCTTTTGAGAGCGAAGGTCGCGGCGCATTTCCATTAAAATGACGTTTGAAATGACGACGGAATTCGACGCAAGCCACATGTTCAGATCGCAAACGCGCATTGAATTATCGGGCGACGGGTTGCGAAAATTTTTGCCCCACTCGAAGCGGATAACAAATCGCGCATCCATCGGCATATACCGCACAACGAACCGCCCAACGTGATTCGTTTTAAACTCGAAACTTGCCTTGAGAATGTCACCTTCGCAAATGTCGATTTTGTTTTTGTCGCGCAAACCGGTTTTGATTGCGGCGGCGTTCCCAACGAGCAAATTAATCGGTTTCCAATTCGGTGAAAATCTGTCATCGTCAAGTTTGTCGCCGATTAACGGTTGCCCGTCAAAAATTCTGAATTCGTTAAGATGAATCATGGTTCGTCATCTACTTTCAGCGCGTTAATTTCGTCTTCGGGAATCAATTTGCCGACGATTTTCCGAACGCCGTAGCTGATAACGAACAAAGTACCGCGCTCGGTGCAATCAGCCGCAACTTGAACGTCATAAATTTTGTTTTCGAGTTCGGGCGGCGCGGCTTTTCGGACATAGGCAAGAAATTTCGCCCATTGGTCAAGGTCGGGTTTGTAGTTAAAAGCCGTGATGTCAATGCCGTCAATTATGTTTCTGTAAGCCATAATTCAAATGTCCTCCACAATGACGGGAAGTTTTTCGCGCAAGATGTTCAAGATTTGTCCCGCGACTTGCCGCATTTGAGGATGAGCCGCTTTAGCCGTGCGCAACTTCAAAATGTGTCGAAGTTCGCGAAGATTAGCCGTCATGTAAAGTTCCGTCGCCAAACACAACGGCAACACAGCACGGGCAATTTCGGGTGTTGCTCCGCGTTCCAAAAGAATGAAGTAAGTATCTTCGGCTTGAAGAATTTGTTCTTCCCATGTGTTCCAGCGGATTGCCTCGTCGTCAAGTTCGTTAGGGTCGTCTTTGCAATAACCGCCTCGACCGAACGGCGCGATAACCGTCAACTCTTCGTATTTGACATAGCGCGTTGATTCGACGGTGAAACTTGCGAGCCGGTGACGCGTCAATTCCGCCATGATTGCGCGGTCGCAAACGATTTTGAAAGTCAAACTGACGTGTTCCAAAACCGATTCATGACCGAGTTTGATAATTTTGCGAACGAAATTTTCAGCGTCGCCGAGTTCGGATTGACGAGAAACTTTGCCGCAACGTTCGATTTTGCGCAGAATTTCTTCGGGATTGATTTCGTCAATCAATTCTGCCGACGGTTCGATAATTTTCATGTGCGTCACCTCAAGTAGTTAATTTTCCAGCCGTGAAATTCTTTCGGATGTTTTGAACAAATCGCGGTATGTATTCTCTGTGCAGTTTTCGGAATTCGTGTCGCCAAAAAATTCGCGGCTTGCCGAATTGAATCAAAACAATAGC
>JAFVBP010000183.1 GCA_017479925.1 Selenomonadaceae bacterium
CCGCCTGAAGGCCTTGACGAAAACCGTTGCGAAGCCGGCAGTACCGTTCGGCGGAAAGTATCGCATCATCGACTTCCCGCTTTCAAATTGCGCAAACTCGGGCATCGAGAAAGTTGGCGTGCTCACTCAGTATAAGCCGCTCGAACTGCACAACTACCTCGGCAGCGGCAGCTCTTGGGATCTCGACCGCACGGGCGGCGGCGTGTTCATCCTTCCGCCGTACGCACGCGAAAAAGGCGCGGATTGGTATCGCGGGACAGCCGACGCGATTTACCAGAATCTCAACTTCATCGACCTGACCGACCCCGACTACGTCTTGATTCTTTCGGGCGACCACATCTACACGATGAATTATCACTGGATGCTCAAAGCTCACAAGGCGAACAATGCGGACGTGACAATCGGCGTTTTTGAAGTTCCGTGGGAAGAAGCACCGCGTTTCGGCATCATGGTCACCGACCCCGAAACCGGTCGCATTACGCAGTTCCAAGAAAAACCGAAAGAACCCAAATCGAACCTCGCCTCGATGGGCATTTACATTTTCTCGAAGCCGTTCCTCAAAAAGTACCTCGAAGAAGACGGCGTGAAAGAAGATTCGACGCACGATTTCGGCAACGACCTGATTCCGAAAATGTTGGCTGACGGCGCACGCATGTTCTCCTACGCGTTTGACGGCTACTGGAAAGATGTCGGCACGATTGAAAGTCTGTGGCAGGCGAACATGGATCTGTTGCAAGACCAGCCGCCGTTCGACCTCAAGGGCGACCAAAAAGTCTTTTCGTCAAATCCGTCGCTGCCGCCGCACTTTATCGGTCCGGATGCCGCCGTCAAACAATCGATGATTAACGAAGGCGCACGGATTGAAGGCGAAGTCGACAAATGCGTCATCTTCCAGGGCGTTCGTGTCGGCAAAGGTGCCAAAGTCACCAACTCGGTTATTCTCCCGTCGGCGGTTATCGAAGACGGCGCGGTTGTTGACTACGCCATTATCGCTCAAGACGCCGTCATCAAAGCGGGCGCGAAAGTCTGCGGCAAAGAGGGCGAAATCACCGTCGTCCCCGAAGGCTCGATCGTTGAGCCGTGAACTGCAATTCGCAATGCGCAATGACGACGTCGCCTAATTACGCATTCCGCATTCCACATTGAATTTCGGAGGTGCTTTGAATTGAAACAAGTAGTGGGGATTATCAATCTTCAAGAAGATAACAGTCTCATTCGCGAACTCGCCGCGACGCGTGCGGTTGAAGCTCTGCCGTTTGCGGGACGCTATCGCCTCGTGGACTTCGCGATTTCCAACATGGTCAACTCCGGCATGAGCACCGTCGGACTTTTGTTGCCCGACTATTCGCGTGCCGTGCTCGACCACATTCGTTCGGGTAAAGATTGGGACTTGGCTCGTCGCCGCGAAGGCTTGACGTACCTGCCCGCCGCATTGCCCGACAACGATTCGCGCAAAGGCGACCTCAAGGACATCTACGCCAACTTGGACTTCGCCGAACTCAGCGGTAAGCAATACGTCCTTTTGACCAATGCCAGCTACATCTACAACATCGACTTTGAAAAAGTACTCGACTTCCACATCAACGGCGGCGGCGGTGCGGATATTACAATGGTTTATTCCGTGGCAACCGTCGACACTGACGGCAAAGGCGTCGTTATCGAAACGGCGGACAACGGCGTTGTCACCGACTTGGCGGAAGTTCCGTCAATCAAAGCCGGTCAAAAAGACGTTATGGGCGCGTATCTCATGCCCGTGCCGACCTTCGCTTACCTCGTTCGCACGACCTACGAACGCGGCGGTCAAGACTTCCTGCTCGACGCGCTTATTCGTCACGCGGGCGAATTCAAAATCAGCGCGTACGAACACAAGGGCTACGTCGCGCACATCAATTCCACCATGGAATATTACGAAGCGAACCGCGACTGCCTCAAGCCCGAAGTTTGGGAAGAACTCTTCATGAACAACGATCGTCCGATTTTCACCAAAGTCAAGGACGAAGTGCCCGTTCAGTACAAAGAGACCGCCAGCGTCAAAAATTCGCTCGTCGCCAACGGTTGCGAAATTCGCGGCACGGTTGAAAATTCAATCCTCTTCCGCGGCGTCACCGTCGGCAAGGGCGCAGTCGTCAAAGACTCGATCCTTATGCAACGTTGCGACGTTCAAGAAGGCGCACGCGTCGAAAACGTCATCTGCGACAAAGAAGTCATCATCACGAAGAATCGTTGGCTCAAAGGCGCGGAAAATTACCCGTACATCGTCAAGAAAAAAGCACGCATCTGACGGCGTCGAAGTTTTGAATCAATGAACGAAGCGGCGGATTTTTACCGACAGGAATACATTTGCCTCGAAGTAAAAATTCGCCGTTTCTGTTGATTCAAACAGTCGACGACAGGCACGGTTGATTCGTCGTTACCGTCGACACGTCACACGGCGGCAAGCACGGTTGATTCGCCGTTATCGTCGACACGTCACACGGCGGCAAGCACGGTTGATTCGCCGTTATCGTCGACACTTCGCACGGCGGCAAGCGCGGTTGATTCGTCGTTTCCGCTGACACTTCGCACGGCGGCAAGCGCGGTTGATTCGTCGTTTCCGCTGACACTTCGCACGGCGGCAAGCACGGTTGATTCGCCGTTTCCGTCGACACGTCGCACGGCGGCAAGCACGGTTGATTCGCTGTTACCGTCGACACTTCGCACGGCGGCAAGCGCGGTTGATTCGCCGTTACCGTCGACACTTCGCACGGCGGCAAGCGCAGGTTTGTTGCCAAAAAAATTTCTTTCTGCTAAAATGGCTGTCGAACCAAACGTCACACAAGCAACCAAAATCACGCAGTAAAAGGAGGAATTCACTTGCCAAAGGATACATCCGACAGAAAGATTGCTCGCAGCAAAGAGTACGAAAAACTCAAAGAGACGCTCA
>JAFVBP010000016.1 GCA_017479925.1 Selenomonadaceae bacterium
AAATTCCCGCCTTCGTCGACGCTTTGCGATCAAGTTTTCGACGCGTGCCGACTTATCGGTTGCGCGAAATTTATCACGCCGTGCGAAACTTGACCGCCGTCGAAGCGATTGGCACTTTCGCCGAAAAATTTTACGACCTGCTCGACGACATTAAAAATTCGCGGATGAAGTCATCGTATCAACCGCCGTACATTTTCCGACCGAGAGCGTCTGCAAAAAAATTCGCCAAACTTCACGCGACGAATGACACGACCGTCGAAATTTTCGCCTTGGGTGACGAAACGAATTTGTTCGCCGAAATGTTTCACCTTGCGGCTGCCGTCGGTTGCGACACACGCGGGCTGATTCACTCCGACTTCGGCAACGCGGTCAAAGCCGCCGCGAGATTTTACACGCTGAATTTCGGCTCAACGGACAAAAAAATTTCCGCCGTAGCCGTTCGAGACGTGCGCGCAATCGTGTACGAATTCGCCTTCAATCGCACCGAAGACGCCGAAAATTTCAACGCCGCGAAAAAATTTCTGTCATGGTGGCGACAAGTCGAACCGTCGCTCAAATAAAAAAAGCCCCGTCGACGTGACGGGTTTTTTTACGTAAACAAACTTTTGACCGGCTCGAAACTTCGGCGGTGAATCGGCGTCGCACCGAAATTTTTTATCGCGTCAAGGTGAGCCTTCGTGCCGTAACCGCGATTTTTGTCGAAGCCGTACTGCGGAAAAATTTTCGCCCAACCGTCGGCAAGCCTGTCGCGTGTGACTTTGGCGACGATTGACGCGGCGGCGATTGAGGCACTGAGCGCGTCGCCGTGAACAATCGCCTGCGTCGGAATTTCGCCGAAGTCAACTTTCATCGCGTCAGTCAAGACGAAATCGGGCGCAACGTCCAAGCCTGCGACGGCGCGTTTCATGCCGACCAAAGTCGCCTGATAAATGTTGAGCTTGTCAATTTCGTCCGCGTCGACGCAAACAGCATTGAAGGCAATCGCCGCCGAAGTGATTTTGTCGTAAAGCGTTTCGCGAACTTTGGCGGAAAGTTTTTTTGAATCGTCAAGCCGCTCCAGATAAAGATTTTCGGGCAAGACGACCGCCGCAATGACGACGCAACCGACCAGTGAGCCGCGACCTGCCTCGTCGACGCCCGCGATAATTTTGTGACCTTCGGCACGCGCTTGAGTTTCAAACTCGTAAAGTTTTTTGACGCGTTCAATGTCCGCCTCGACGGAAAATTTTTTCATGAGCAATCAACTCCGAACGCAACCGTCAACACGGCGTTGCTTTTTTATCGCTGCAACAGATCTTTCGGCTTGACGTGCCAATTAATATAACGCTTGCGCCCGCGGGTGACGGAGCCGACATCAATCGCCTGTTTCGGGCACGCGTGCAGGCAAGCCGGGCACTCAACGCAACGGTGTTGCCACTGCGGTTGACCGTCAGGGCGCGTTATGTTCGACACGGGACAAATTTTTTCGCACAGACCGCATTTGACGCACTTGTCCGCGTCGCAAGTAAATCGTTCGTCCAAAGTTTCGCGGCGACGTTCCCGGTCGGCATGAAATTTGCGACTGCGCGTTTTGAACAGCTCAAGTGTCGTGTGCGGTCGTTCATTGGCAATCGCCTGCGCAATGTCCGACAACTTTCTGTCCGCCAACCAATAACGGATTCGGATTCGCCAATCGACCGCCGTGTCGCGATACGGCAAATAATTCGACACGAGCCGCAGAAACCGGTTGCCCGACACGCGCAGATTTTTTTCGGCAAGCAGAATCGCCGTTGCCGAAAAGTAAAAAATTTCCGTCGTCATGATTCATTGCGCGACGGCTTCGGGCGTCGACCAAAAGTTTTCGTCGAACAGAACTTTGCCCGCGTCAACCTGTCGGCGCAAAATTTCTTCGGCGGTTTGAAGTTGCGCGTCCGTTGAGTCGTCCGTTTGCAAGGCGTAAATGTGCTGAGGTTTGGCGTCCTGCTTGACTTCGACATCGGGCTGAATTCCGATGCCGTCAATTTCGCGACCGTTGGGCGTGTAATATTTCGCGATTGTCAACTTGATGCCGTCGTTGTGCGCCATTGGAATCAAGGTTTGCACGGAGCCTTTGCCGTAAGATTTTTCGCCGACGACAATGGCGGCCTTCGTGTCTTGAAGTGCGCCGCTCAAAAGTTCCGACGCGCTGGCACTGTGCCCGTCGAGCAAAACGACAATCGGGAATTTCGCCGCCGACAAATCCGAGGTGTAAACTTCCTTCGAGCCGTCGCGCTGAATGACCGAAGTTATCGTGCCCGCGGGGACAATTTGTCGGGCAACTTCGACGCAACTTGTGATGACTCCGCCGGGATTTTGTCGCAGGTCGAGAATCAAACCTTTCATGCCCGCGTTTTCGAGTTCGGTGAGCGTCGTGCGGAATTCGTCGCCCGTGTTTTCGCTGAAGTTGGTAATTTTCACGTAACCGAGTCGGTCGTCAATCATTTTGCCCGCGACGGTTTTCATCTGAATGACTTCGCGTGTCAAGCTGTAAGTCGTATCTTCGGCACCTTCGCGGCGAATCAGCAAATCGACGTTCGTGCCCGCTTCACCGCGAATTTTCAGCGCAACTTCACCGGGCGAAATTTCCGTGACGGGTTGACCGTTGACCGCCAAAATTTCGTCGCCCGCCTGCAAGCCCGCACGTTGACCGGGGCCGTCGGGAATGACGTTCATGACTTGAACGCCGCCGTCTTTGAAACTCATGTACACGCCGATTCCGCCGAAACTGCCCGTCGTTTCGGCGCGCAGGGCACTGTAAACTTTCGGCGCGAGATAAACCGAATGCGGGTCGCCGAGCGAATTGACCATGCCGCCGATTGCTCCGTCGATTAACTTGCCGCGTTCGACTTCCTTGACGTAGTGCCCTTCGATAAATCTGAGCGCGACGAAGAACCTGCCCAAGTCAAGCGCGCTGTTGGAATTGATGCCGAGCAGAAAACAAATCAGCCCCAAAGTCAAAGCCGAGCTGACGAGCGCGACAAGAATCATTGCCAAGAAAAATTTTTTCTTCAACGAGTAATCGCCTCCCGCAAAACTTTCAAGCCGCAAAAAGTTTTCGCCACTATAGCAGTTCAATCTGAAAAGTGTATTAAAATTCCCGTTTGCCGCGCTGTGACGATTGTGTTAAGATACAGGAACCGTGGATTGGTCGTTACTAATTGCCTGTTGGAGGTTTGACATGAAAGCAATTTGCGTGATACCTGCGCGTTACAAGTCGACGCGCCTGCCGGGCAAACCGCTCAAAGAAATTTGCGGCGTGCCGATGATCTGTCGCGTGTGGCAACGTGCAAGCCTTGCCAAAGCCGTCGACGAAGTTATTGTTGCCACCGACGACGAGAGAATTTTTGCCGCCGTCGAAAAATTTTCTGGACGGGCAATGATGACCCGCACCGACCACAAGACGGGCACCGACCGACTTGCCGAAGTCGCCGAAAAATTTCCCGACGTTGATATCGTCGTCAACGTGCAGGGCGACGAACCGTTGATTGAACCTGCGCTGATTGACGAACTTGTTGCCGAATTCGCCGACGAAAATTTACAGATGGCAACTGTCGCAACCGAACTCACCGACGAAGCGGACTTCAAAAATCCCAACAACGTCAAAGTCGTCGTCGACTGCTCAAACAACGCGCTGTATTTTTCGCGTGCGACGATACCTTTTCCGCGAAATGCAGGCAAGTCGCCCGTTTTCAAGCACATCGGCATTTACGCTTACCGCAGAAATTTTTTGTTGTCGTATGCGAAAATGGAGTCGACGCCGCTTGAGCAAACCGAATCACTCGAACAGTTGCGTGCACTGGAAAACGGTTACAAAATCCGCGTGAT
>JAFVBP010000184.1 GCA_017479925.1 Selenomonadaceae bacterium
AAAAGAAAAGTAGATCAACTGCAACTTTTGCGCCAAAAGAAAGTAACATTAAACGCGACGTTATCGACAACGAAATTTTTTCCCGCCAACGTGCGGGATATTTTTTTGCCGTGACGAATCAACACGTCGAAGGAGATGATTTACGTGTTCAAAAAATTTTTCGCGGCGACATTCGCTCTGTTGCTGTTGACGGCTCAGGCTCACGCAATGACGTTTCAACAGCCCGTGAAAATCGGTTCAGTCGGTATCGGCAGCGGGAACGGACTTTCAATCAGAGACGCGACGAAAATTGACGCTGTCCAAAACGGCGACTCTTACACGAACGGATACGCGATTTTCGGCGACAAGCTTTATCTGCACTTCGACGACGCGACCGCCTCGGATTTCAACGCGGGCAGTTGGTTCGGCTCAAGTGACAGGAGCAACGCTGTTCAATACTACGTCTTCGAGGGTTCGACGGCGATTTCGCGTCTGCCCAACGACGCGGGCGTCGACATGTACCTTTTGGCGACCGAAATGGGCGGCGTCAACGTCACGGCGGTTATCGGCAACCGCGACGGCAAGTGGGTCAAATTCTTCGACACGAACGACGCCAAGAAAACTTTCGGACTGCGCGGCTGGTACACGTCGGACATTCGCGTTTCGGGCGACACGATAACTTTGTCCATGTCGAGTTTCGATCAGAAAAATTCCTGCGAATTGCGTTATCGTTGGGACGCGTCGGCTAAATGGTTCGGCGTTCAAAAAATTTAACAAAGGTCGGTGATTCACTTTGAAATTTCGAGCAATGTTCGCGGCGATTTTGTTGGCGGTGACTGTCCTGCTGTCCGCAAATGTCGCCTCCGCCGAAAAGACGATTGTGATTTTGATTCGTCACGGCGAAACCGATTACAACAAGTCGCACCGCTACCAGGGCGCGCTTGACATCCCGCTCAACGAAACGGGCTTGCACCAGGCGGACTTGTTGGCTGAGCGGCTCAAAAACGTGCCGATTGACGTTTTCATTTCAAGCCCGATGGAGCGCGCTTACGTCACTACGGAAAAAATCGCGGCGGCTCACGGTCGGCAGGTTGACGCCGTCGACAACCGCCTCAAAGAAGCCGGCTACGGCGATTGGGCAGGCAAGACGTTCAAAGAAATCGAGGCCGAACACCCGAAAGAATATCTCCTGCAGTGGAAGAAACGTTGGGCTTACACGCCGCCGGGCGGTGAAAGTCTGCAGAGTATCCAGAAACGTTACCGTGCGGCTTTGGACGACATTGTCGCGAAATATCCCGGCAAAATCGTTTTGGTCGGCGCACATTCGGCGGGCAACTCGGCGGTCATTTGCAGTTTGCTCAACGTGCCGCTCAAAGAACGTTACAACCAAATCAAGCAGGACAACACTTGCGTCAACGTTTTGGAATACGAGGACGGCAAGTGGGAAATTCGCCTGATGAATTCGATTGATCATCTCGGCGTGCTGTACAAAGGTCAGAAAAAAGCCGCGTGAGCCGCTTTAAAAGCGGCGGAACAACTGTCGCGACGTGCCTTTACCAACGTTCAAACGTTGTTGCCGCGAACTGATTTGTTCACAACAAAAAAACCGCTCGATTAATCGTGCGGTTAATTTTTTTGCCAACGTCGCGGGCAACTTATTCGGGCAGAACTTCCAACCAGTAACCGTCGGGGTCTTCGATGAAGTAAATGCCCATGTCGTGATTTTCGTAGCAGATGCAACCCATCTTTTCGTGACGGGCGTGCGCGGCGGCAAAATCTTTGGTCGTGAAGGCAATGTGACTTTCGTTGTCGCCGAGTTCGTAAGGCGTCGTCTTTTCGGCAAGCCACGTCAATTCAAGCTTGTGGTGACTGTCGAAACTGTCGCCGAGGTAAACGATTTTGAAATCGTCGCCGCCGTCAATGCCGCCGACTTCGTGCAGGTCGAGCGCGTCCCGATAAAATTTCAGGCTCCGCTCAAGGTCAAGCACGTTCAAGTTACTGTGCGCGAATTTAAACACGCGAATCATCTCCCGAAAAAATATTTTATGACAACGTCGCGAATTTCGAGGCCGACAGGGATGTCGGCCAAACCGCTTGCGCATGATACAGGATGTATCATAGCAAGCGCAGTTTTCTTTGGTTACTTTCTTTTGCTGCCAAAAGAAAGTAACACAACACACACGCGGGTTATCTCCCGTTGAAAAAATTTTTGAGCGTTTCGTCGCGGTAAGAGCGAATCTTCGTGAACTCGTCGCCGCCTTCGACAATGCGCCCGTTGACGAACCAAAACGGTTTGATGCCGACGTTTGCCGCACCGCGAATATCACGTTCAAGCGCGTCGCCGAAAAAAGCAACTTCGCTTGCGGGCAATTTGAGCTTGTCGAGCGCAAGCGTGAACATAATCGGCGCGGGTTTCTCGAAGCCGGTTTCTTCGCTGGTAACCATGAAATCGATAAATTTGTCCAAGTCAAGGCGTTTGAGCTTGCGATATTGAATGTGCGCGGTCATGTCGGTGCACGTCGAAATTTTGACGCCCGAAGCTTTCAGTTCACGCATAAAATCGGCCGCTCCGTCGTAAGGCGTCATGTTCGCCAGAAAAAAATTCCAGTAAACGTCGTACATCTCCAAAACGTGCGCGAAAGAATTCCGACCCAAAAGTTCAAGCGCGGTTTGAATCAGCAGAACGCGACTGTGTTGAGCTGCGGTGTCTTTGAGTCGTCCGCGAACAATTTGTCGAGCCTCGGCGTAGGTTGAGCGGAAAGTTTTTTCGTCGACGCCCAAATTTTTTTCGACGAAAGCGCAGAAATTTTTCATCGCAAGCGTGTCGCTGGTTTGGTAGTCGTAAAGTGTGCCGTCAATGTCGAAGATAACGCCTTTGAACATTTCAACCTCCGTAGAACTAGGGATTAGAACGAGGGATTAGGTTGACAACCCGGTTCTACTCCCTGGTTCTATTCCCTACTTTAACCTTGTCGCCGTAGATGGTCTTGAAGTCGTCGCGCATGGAAATTGCAATCCAACCGTTTTTTTCGGCAAGTTTGACGCATTTGTTCGCCTTGTCGGTGTTGCCGAGTTCGCGGTCAAGGTCGTCGCAAATGACGAAGAACGCCAAACTTTTGTGCTTGTTGCCCGTGATTGTGTAGTTGAGCATCGAAGTATCGCCGCCCGAATTTCCGAACGCAAGGACGGGTTGCTTGCCGATTTCGTCCGCAATGGCGACAACTTTGTTCATCTTGAGATTTTTCTGCGTCAACTGCCCGCGAATCAAATAATCGTCTTGACGGTAAGCGTAATCGTCGGCTGAAGTGTCGCCTTGATTCGACGCCAAAATCTGCGGGTCTGTGCCGATAACGTGCCCCGTCGGAATTTTGAGCAGGTCGCAAGCCATAATGCGCGTCGCGGGACGGTCGCTACCCGTGACGATATAAACCGTGAATTTGTTCGCCTGCAGGTACTTGATGACTTCAACCATCGGCAGGTAGAACGTCTCGCCCCACTTGAGATTCGTCAAACCGTCGACGGGCTTGTTCATGAACTTTTTGACGTAAGCCGCATATTCGTCGGGTGTCATGCCCGCGAAAACCGACTGCTGAGACTTCGCTTCGCCGAGGTCGATGCCTTTCGGGAACTTGCCCGTCATGAAGTGCCCGGCTTTAATTTCGGCGTCAACCATTTCGGCATATTTGCGGTCTTCGGTCGACGGCGTGTAATCGGGGTCGTTCAAGGCGCGTTCAAGGTAGAGCATCCACTCGAAGTAGCACGGCGCGCTTTCGCAAATGAACGTTCCGTCCATGTCGAAAACGGCAACTCTGTCCTCGACGGGAATGAAATTTTTGCTTTTGGGATTGGTCACGTCCTTGACGTATTCGACGAGTTTTTGTTTCGGGACGGCGTTTTTCGTCCAACACTTGAAGTCGTTGGGACGTTTGACTTGAATCGCCGCAATTTCGTCACGGGTCGCCGCTTGAGTCGAAATGCCGAAACTTCCGAGCGCGATTAAACCCGCCGTCACAGCCGCAAGAATTTTTTTACGCATGGTGATACCTCCAAATTATTTTTTGCGCGTGACGTTGTCGCCGTAAATGGTTTTGAAATCGTCGCGCATTGAAATCTTTATCCAGCCGTTCGCGTCGGCAAGTTTGACGCATTTGTTCGCCTTGTCGACGTTGCCGAATTCGCGTTCAAGATCGTCGCAAATGACGAAGAACGCCGCCGTGCGATATTTGTTGCCGCGCAGAGAGAAATTTATCATCGAACTGTCGCCGCTTGAGTTGCCGAAAACAAGCACGGGTTGCTTGCCGATTTCGCGCGCCATGTTGGTGACTTTGTTCATGTTGATATCTTTGCTGACGAAGCCGCCGCGAACAACCTTGTCGTCGGGCGTCAACGTGTAATCCATGCCGTCAATGTCGCCCTGATTCGTCGCGACGTAGCGGTAATCGGTGCCAATCATGTTGTCGCCGTCGACGGGCAAAATTTCGGTCGAAGTGCGCATGTAATCTCTGTCCGCGCCGCTGATGAGGAAAATTTTGAAACCGTTCGCCTTGAGGTACGAAATAACTTCGATCATCGGCAGATAGAACGCCTCGCCGACTTTCAGGTTGTCAAAACCTTCGACGGGTGTGTCCAAAAATTTTCGCGTGTAAGCGGCAAATTCGTCGGCGGTCATGCCCGCGAAAACAGATGCGTTCGATTCGCAATGTTTCCTGCGCACGTCGTTGGTCATCTTGCGATTGTAAATCGCGGCTTTGACAAGTTCGCCGTTGGCTCTGTCTTCGGCGGAGGCAATGTAATCGGGGTCGTCAAGCGCACGGTGCACGAACATCATAAAGTCGAAGCAAAACGGCGCGGTTTCGCAAGCAATGGTTCCGTCCACGTCGAAGGCGGCAATTCTGTCCGCCACGGGAATGAAATTTTTACTGCGCTTGTCGGTCACGTCCTTGACGTATTCGACGAGTTTTTGTTTGGCGACGGAATTTTTCGCCCAATATTTGAAGTCGGCGGGGCGTTTGACTTGAATCGCGGCAATTTCGGCACGGGTCGCCGCGTCAACCGCCGTGAAACTTCCGAGCGCGATTAAGCCCGCCGTCACAGCCGCAAGAAATTTTTTACGCATGGTAATGCCTCCGAATTATTTTGTACGCGTGAAGTCGTTGCCGATTTAATTGGTGAGTATCTCTTTTTTGACTTGGTTGTAAATCAGCACGGTAAAAATTCCGGTGCCGCCTATCACGTTGCCCAAACCGGTCGGAATCAGGAATTTGAAGCAGTAATCGAAGAGATCCGCGTCGCCTTTCATGACTTCGTAAGCCATTTCGCACGAGCCGACAACGACATGAGCAAAGTCGCCCAACGCAATGCAATAGACGAAGAACATTATCATGACGAATCTGAAATATTTAGTTTGCGGTGACATCCACACTATTGCCGCGATGAGTATGCCGGCGGGAATTCCGCGCAAAAGGTTTTCAAGCGGTTTCAAGGTCATGACATTTAACGCCACATCTTGCATTGCGGCTTCAACTTCGGGCGACAAAGTGTATTGACTCGCGAAAAAAGCCGCCGCTATTGCCGTGCCGATTATGTTGAACAGAAACACGGTGCTCCAAAGTCGAATCACCTTGAAAAGCCGCGTCAACGACCAATCGCTCAACAGCGGAATCATTGTCGTTATCGGGTTTTCCGTGAAAAGTTGCATTCGTCCCAATATCACAATGAGAAATCCGACCGTGTAGCCCAAACTTGACACTGCGGCTCCTATCGGATAACTGCCAAAGTACATGTGCAATATCGAACGAAACAAAAACGAGAACGAAACGAAAATTCCTGCCGCCAAAGCCGAAAACGCCAACGCTCTAAACGACCGAGCAAGTTCTTCTTCGCCTTCCAGACGTATTATTTTGAAAATCAACTTGGGAGGCAACGGCGCATGTTCATGCAAGGCGTGTTGTTCCAATTTAGACAATCCGCGGACAAAATCGTTTTCTTGTGAATCGTTATGCATTAACATACCTCGTTTAAAAACAGAATAAGCGCGTCAATCGCCGTGAAACTTCCACGTTACTTTTTGTCGACGTGAACAATTTCGTCGCTGAAGTACGGGTCGGAAATCGCGACGCCCGCAGGTTTGTCAATGTCGGCGGGAACAAGTTTGCTGTCTTTGGGCACGCTGACCCAAAAGAGAACGTCCGCGCCCTTCGACGACAAAATTTCGGCACGTGCGCCGCTGTCGACGTTGACAAGTTCAATGTTTTTGCCGATACGACGCGAAACTTCCGCCAAGACCGCAGTCGAAAAGCCCGCAGGTTTACCGTCCGCCAAAACCAGATCGAACGGCGGCAGGTCGCCCGTCACGGCAACTTTAATCGTGTCCGCGCCGTCGATGTGAGTTATCGGGACAGCCGGCGGTTCCGCGCCGAATTTCAAATCCGTAATGTAATCTTTGACCAGGTGCGACAACGTGCCGTCGGTCGACATTTCTTTAATCGCACGGTTCAGCTCGTCGAGTAAAGTTTTGTCGTCTTCGCGCACGGCAAAGCAAAACGAATCGTAAAGGCTGCGCTCGCTCGTCAACACTTCCAAGTTGTCGTTGCGACTGATAATGTAATTGGCGACACAGTTGTAAGTGCTCATCATGTCGATTTGGTTGGCTTCAAGCGCGGCAAGCATGTCGCTCATGCGATTGAAGTACTTGAAGTTGACGGTAAGATTCGCCTTCGACGGGCGATAGGAATTTTCGAGTTTTTTCATCAGCTCGTTGTAAGATTTTTCGCTGGCGTTGAGGTGTGAAATGACGCCGATTGTCGTCTTATCTTTGGCGGGCGCGGAAGTTTTGTCGCCGCTTGAGCCGCAACCGGTCAGCAAAAGACACAGCGTCGCCAACAGTGCAAAAAGTTTTTTTGTCATGAAAGTGCCTCCTAATTATTTTTCGCGCTTGACATTGTCGCCGTAAATCGTCTTGAATTCGTCGCGCATGGAAATCGGGTTCCAGCCGCGTTTGAGTGCCAAAGCCGTATCGCTTGCCGCACGTTTGGGATTGCCCAGTTCGCGCTCCGTGTCGTCGCAAATGACGAAGAAACTCATCGAGCGATATTTGTTGTCCTGCAAGGTGTATTCCAACATGCCGCTGTCGCCGCTTGAGTTGCCGAACGCAAGCACGGGTTTTTTGCCGATTTGATTCAGGATGCTGAAAATTTTTAGCGTCTTGGCGTTGTCGTACAGCGGCTTGCCCGAAATGACGATTTTTTCTTTGTGACGGTCGTAGAAATGATCGTGCGGATCATCTTTGCCCATGTTCGTCGACGTGAATTTGAAATCCGACGCGATAATTCTGTCGTAGCGAATCGGAATGACGCCGTTGACAAGTTCGCGTGTCGTGTCGACGCCGCAAGCCGTATCAAGGTAAACCGCGAAGTCGTTGTTGGTCAGGTACGAAATAATTTCGACCATCGGCAGGTAAAACGCTTCGCCGCGCTTCAAATTCGTCAAGCCGACTTCGTTGGTGTCCATGAATTTGCGAACGTAAGCGCGATATTCTTCGGGCGTCATGCCGGCATAAACCGCAGTCAAGCCTTCGACGTGAAGTTTTTGCTCCGCGGGCGTGAGTTTCTCTTTAGCCATGACTTTGGGCAGAATTCGCTTCGCAAAGTTGACGTATTTTTTCGGTGCCTGATACGAATCGTCCTCAAGCACGCGGTGAAAAAACATCATCTCTTGAAAGTACAACGGCGCGGTTTCGCAGTAAAACGTTCCGTCCATGTCGAAAGTCGCAATGCGGTCTTCGGGCGGAATGTAATTCGCGCTGTTCGGATTCGTCACGTCTTCGACGAAGTCAACGATTTTTTGCAACGTCGGCGAATCGTCGTTCCAATATTGGAAATCGGATGCCTTGACGACATGAATCGCGGCAATTTCGTCGCGGGTCGCCGCTTGTGTCGGCAAGCAGAAACTTCCGAGCGCGATTAAGCCCGCAGTCAAAGCTGCAAGAATTTTTTTGCGCATGGTAAAACCTCCAATCATTTAGCCGATATTGACGCTGTGCACGACCTTGCAGGCACGCACAACAGAAAATTTTTTGAACGCTTTGGGCGGCGACGAAATATTTTTTCCGTCAAGACTTTTGCGAATCCGACGAAATTCCGGCTCCAAAGCGTCCCAAGCTTTTTTGAATTCGGGATTTTTCATTTCCTCGCGAAGGGCATCACGAAAATTTTTCATTTTTGCTCCTCCAATCGACTAAGATATTCAGCGCGATATTTCTTCGCCAATTCGATTTCGGCGGGCGGCGTCTCTTGCGTTTTTTTGATGAAGCCGTTCGTCAAAATTATTTTCTTACCGACGACAAAGAAATACAGCACGCGAGCAATGTCACTGCCGATTTGCGCACGAATTTGGAATATGCCATCGTCCAAATGTTCAGAGGCGGCATACGCAGAGAATTTCCGCGTTCCTCAAGCAATTCCAACGTTCGGTAAATCTTTGCGCGCATCTTTATATTTTGTGACTTGATAAAATCTTCGACGGGACAATCGCCGCTCAAAGTTTCGTAAAAATCAACACTGAACACGGAATTTTCCATGAGCCGTCAACCGATATTGACGCTGTGCACGACCTTGTAGCCGCGTTGCGCCAAAATCTTCATTGCGTCGTTGAAACCCGCCGCGCCGTCGTCAAGCCGCACGACCAATTCGTAACGTTGTTCGTTCTGTCGGCAGGTGATGAAACTGTCGATATTGATGCCGCTGTCCGCGAAAATTTTCGTTATCTCCGCCATGACGCCGACTTTATTGTCGACTTCAAGCGTCAAGCGCGTTTTGCCGCCGCCGGGCAAGCCCATGACCTCGATAAACGTCTTTAAAATGTCCGTCGCGGTGATGATTCCGACGAGCGCGCCGACGTCCGAAATGACGGGCAGACCGCCGACTTTGTTGTTGTACATGATGAGTGCCGCTTCCTCAATTGTCGCGTCTTCGTTGACGGTAACAACTTTTTCGTGCATGATGTCGCGCACGGAAATTTTGTCCAACAGCGAACGAATCTCGAATTTCGACAGCGTCGTTGCGGGACTCGGTGCCACGCGCATAATGTCGCGGTCGCTGAAATATCCGACGAGTTTGCCGTCGTCGACGACAAGCATTCGGTGAAATTTGTGCTTTTTCATCAAACGATCTGCCTGTTGAATCGTCGCGTCGCTCGTCACCGAAACGGGATGTTTGGTCATTCTTGCCGAAACGAACATTGTAAAACCTCCAATCAGGAATTTAACAGTGTTTGAACTTGTTCTGCCGTCAAAGTTTCTGCGGCAAGTCGGTCGACAGTAAATCCTGCCGCCAAAAAAGTAAGGTTACCCGCCGAGGTAAGCTTTGCGGACGGCTTCGCTTGCGGCAAGTTCTTTGGCGTCGCCCGACAGCGTGATTCGTCCCGTCTCCAAAACATAAGCGCGGTTTGCAATCGACAACGCCATATTCGCGTTCTGTTCGACGAGCAAAACCGTCGTGCCCGTCTTGTTGATGTCGACGATAATTGAAAAAATTTCGCGAATCAAAAGCGGCGCAAGACCCATGCTCGGTTCGTCAAGCAACAAAAGTTTCGGGCGACTCATCAAGGCGCGTCCCATTGCAAGCATTTGTTGTTCGCCGCCCGATAAAGTGCCCGCCTGTTGCGAAATTCGTTCTTTGAGCCGCGGGAAACGTCCGAAAACCATTTCCATATCGCGCTTGATTTCGTCTTTGTCGTCGCGGGTAAAGGCACCGAGTTCGAGATTTTCAAGCACGGACATTTCCGCGAAAATGCGTCGACCTTCGGGTACCTGCGAAATGCCTTCGCGAACAATTTTATGTGCGGGCATACCGGCGATATTTTTGCCGAGGAAATTAATCGCGCCCGTTTTCGGTTTGAGCAGCCCCGAAATTGTTCGCAACGTCGTCGACTTGCCCGCGCCGTTCGCGCCAATCAACGTGACGATTTCGCCTTCGTCGACCGTGAGGCTGATACCTTTAATCGCGTGAATTGCGCCGTAATAAACATTGATGTCGTTGACTTCAAGCATTGCCATAAAATCACCACCGAGAAATTTTTACACGTCGTGAATCGAAATGAACTTGTCGATGTCGTTGAAATATCTGAAGTTGTCGTGAATCTTGTCGAGGCTCCAGTTCCACCACTTGATTCGCAGAAACGCTTCGATAACGTCTTCGGCGAAACGAAATTTGATGATTTTCGAGGGATTGCCGCCGACAATCGCGTATGGCGGGACATTTTTGACGATGACGCTGTCCGAGGCGATAACCGCGCCGTCGCCGATAACGAGCGGTTTGTCGGAAGTCGTCGCCTTGAAAACACAGCCGCGCCCGATCCAAACGTCGTTGCCGATGTTGATTTGACGCGTTCCGTTCGGCAGAAAAAATTTTTCGGGCACATCCCAATCAATGCGCGTCAAGGCGTAACTGCTAACGTTGCGATAATTGTGGTCGACGGTCGGCCACATGTTAAACAGCGCACCTTTGGCGACGGAACAAAATTTCCCGACGGAAACGCGCCCCGAACCTTCAATCGCGGCGGAAACGAGATAACTTTTGCTGCCGATTTCGACGGTTGAGGTGCCGTCCGACAGAATTCGCGGGCAAAGCGCGTGCGTCATGTCTTGGAACAATTTTTTGTTCAACGAGCCGTAAGCAATGCCTTCGTCGACAAGCCGCTTAAAATCGAGGTCGGGAATTTTCAACGCACGTCCGTCAATGATTTTTTTGCGCGGCAGATTTTGAGCTTCGAGCAACTTCATGCGGCGATAAAAATTTTTGTGCGACGAGATTATCGCCAGATGAAATTCGGGCGTGTTGTCTAATACCCCCCCCCGTTGTTCGGCGTCGAAGAGTTGCACAATATCGTCGTCGAAAACGGCATAAGCGACGATTTCCAAATTGCCGCGCTTGACTTGCTCGTCGTAAAACGGTTGCAACTCGTTAAAAATGTCGTCGACGCCGAAAATCAAAGCTTTGTATGTCACATTACCACCTCAGTTTACAGTCTCGTCGCCCAGGTAAGCGCGAATGACTTCGGGATTGTTCTGAATTTCGGCGGGCGTGCCGTCGGCGATAATCATGCCGTATTCGAGGACGTAAATCCGTTCGCAAATGCCCATGACCAAACTCATGTCGTGTTCAATCAGCAGGACGGTCAGCCCGAATTGCTTGCGAATCCAGCGAATCATCTCCATGAGTTCTTGCGTTTCCTGCGGATTCATGCCGGCGGCGGGTTCGTCGAGCAAAAGCAATTTCGGTTTTGCCGCCAAAGCACGGGCGATTTCAAGTCGACGTTGTGCGCCGTACGGAAGATTTTTCGCCACTTCGTAAGCGTGTTCGTCGAGCTTGAAAATTTTGAGCAACTTGAGTGCTTCGTCTTCGATCGATTTTTCTTCGCCGAAGTAGCGACCCATGCGCAGGACGGTTTCAAGCAAGCCGTATTTTACATGGCAGTGGTACGCGATTTTGACGTTGTCGAGCACGCTAAGTTCGCTGAACAGGCGTATGTTTTGGAACGTGCGGGCGACGCCGCGAGTCGTGATTTCGTAAGGTTTAAGCCCGACGATTGACTTGCCGTCGAAGGAAATTTCGCCCGTCGTCGGCTTGTAAACGCCCGTTATCAGGTTGAAAACCGTCGTTTTGCCCGCGCCGTTGGGACCGATTAAGCCGATTAATTCGCCGCGGTCGATATACATGTTGAAGTCGGAAACGGCCTTCAGCCCGCCGAAAACTTCCGACACGTCCGTTGTTTCGAGCAAGTGTTTGTTGTCAGCCATAGAAAAATCCTTTCCGCAGAATTTTGGAGCGCGGCGACTTTGACGGTTTGCGTCGTCGCTTCGATTGAAGTCGTTCATAATTCGTTTGTTTTTTGAAATCTACTTTCTTTCCGCGTGGAAAGAAAGTAGCAAAGAAAGACGCGCCTACGCGGCGGGCGACAGTGTTGGTACCTCGCACCTTGTCGCAAACCGCAACTCTTCTGCGCCGCATGATACATCCTGTATCATACGCGGCGACGGCCGTCATCCATGACGGCCGATTACGTTTGCTGTCGGTCAAATTTACTTCGCGTGACAGTCGGGTTGCGATTGAGTGTCGTCTTCGCCGATAAGATTTTCGAGTTCTTCCATGAGCGCAAGATTTTGTTCGATGCGGGCGGTCAAGTGTTCGTTGAGGTTCGTGTCGACGCTCAAAAGTTCGCAGACGTTTTGCAAGATTTTCAGCACGGTCGCCGATTTTTCGTCGGGAATGCGTTCAATCAGCGCGATTGCTTCAAGTTTGGATTCGGTCATGTCGCCGCCTCCTTAGTTCTGGAAATTTTGTCGAGGAATTTTTTGATCACGCCGACATTGGTCAATTCCATGTAGCCGAAAAGTCCCTGCGGACGGTAAAACATCATCAAAATCAACGCCAACGCGTAAATTATCATGCGCACTTCGGGGAAGGACGCCAACGCCGCCGAAATGAACGTGACGACGAACGCACCCGCGATTGAGCCGGTGATTGAGCCGAGACCGCCCATGACGACCATAATCAGGTAGTTGAACGACGCCATAAACGTGAACGAAGTCGGGCTTATCAGATAAAATTGGTGCGCGAAAAGTCCGCCCGCAACGCCCGCGAACGCCGCTCCGAGTGTGAACGCCATAACTTTGTATTTGGTCGTGTTGACGCCCATTGCCTCCGCCGCAATTTCGTTTTCGCGAATGGCAATGCAGGCGCGTCCGTGCGACGAGTTCACGAAATTTTTAATGAAAAACAGCGTCACCAACATTGCGAAGAAAACCCAGGTGAAGTTCGTCAAATGCGGAATGCCCTTGAAGCCCGCCGCGCCGCCGACGTAATCGATATTCATGATGACGATTCGGATAATTTCGCCGAGACCCAACGTCGCAATCGCCAAATAGTCGCCGCGCAGTCGAAGTGTCGGCAGTCCGATTAAAAAGCCCAAAAATCCTGCGGCAATCGCGCCGAGAATCAACGCGACAATCAGCGGTAACTCAAATTTGACCGTCGCGACGACGCCGACATACGCGCCGACAGCCATAAAGCCCGCGTGACCGAGCGAAAATTGTCCCGTGTAGCCGTTGATTAAATTCAAACTTGCCGACAGGATGATATTGACGCAAATTAAAATGATGTTCAGCTCCCAAAACGAGCCGATGACTTTCGCGCTGATTAACGACTGCAAAACGCCGTACAAAATCAGCCCGAAGACGAGCATTGCCAAATCGCGTTTTCGTGCAGAGTTCATATCGTCACACCTTTTCGTTCGTGTTCTTGCCGAACAGTCCGCTCGGTTTAATCAGCAAAACCAAAATCAAAATCGCAAAAGCCGCCGCGTCACGGAAAGTCGACGAAATGAAGCCCGCGACAAGTGCCTCGACAACGCCCAAAACAATTCCGCCGACGACCGCGCCGGGCAAAATTCCGATACCGCCGAGGACAGCCGCGACGAAGGCTTTCAAGCCGGGCATGATACCCATTAGCGGATCAATCGTGTTGTAGTAGACGCCGACGAGCACGCCCGCCGCCGCCGCAAGTGCCGAGCCGATACAAAAAGTCATCGAAATGACTTTGTCGGAGTCGACGCCCATGAGTTGCGCGGTTTCCGTGTCGAAACTTGCCGCACGCATTGCCTTGCCGAGTTTCGTTTTCTGGACGATGTACGTCAAAATCGCCATCAGAACAATCGTTATACCGAAAATCAAAAGCTGTTGACCGTTGACGACGAAGCCCGCCAAGTTAAACGAGATATTCGGCATGACTTCGGGGAACGTGCGCGGCGTCGGCGTGACGAAATACATGCTTGCGTATTCGAGGAAAAACGACACGCCGATAGCCGTTATGAGCAACGAAATTCGCGGCGCGTGACGAAGCGGCTTGTACGCAATTTTTTCGACGAGCATACCGAGTACCGCCGTCAGAGCCATTGAAATCAACAGCGACGGCAAAATCGGCAAGTTGCCAATCGTGACCGCCGCGAAGCCGATATACGCGCCGACCATGTAAACGTCGCCGTGCGCGAAGTTAATCAACTTTATAATGCCGTAAATCATCGTGTAGCCCAGGGCAATCAGCGCGTAAATGCTGCCGAGGCTCACGCCGTTTATCAACTGCTGAACGAGTTGATGCGCAAAGTCCATAAAAAAACCTCCTCGAATTTAATCGGGGAGATTTTAACTTGTCGCAACGATATTGTCACGCAAAAATTTGTCGCGGGCAATCGTCGACGTTTAATAAGTCCTGCCGGTATTCGTAATCAGGCGGATAATTTCTTCGACCTGTTCGGATTTTTCGACGCCCGTCTTGCACCAAACGGCAAAGTGTTCGCAGTTGTTGAGCAACAGATTGTAGCCGCGCTCACCGATACGCGAACGTGCCCGCTTGACGGTTTCGGCGGCGGAAAAAAGTTTCGCCTGTTCGCCGAAAAGCAAATCGTAAATATCTTTCATGCCGAGCAAAATATCGAACAGTCCCGTTGACGAATTGCCAAGCGCGGAACCGACAATTCCCGTCGGCAACAGCGCAGATTCGGAGCCGCGTTTTATGCCGTGCCCGTCGAAATTGCAAACGTAACAATCGCCGTCGCCGTCCAAAAACTTCGTCAGGGACGTTTCGCGAATCACGCCGTCGAAAGCGTCGCTGCCCTTCGTGTAATGAATGACGTTTCTATTGCCCGAATAAATGCCGAAATGTTTGTAACCGAAAATTCCGCAGTCGCGCTTGACGTAAATCACATCACCGAATTTGACTTGAGCCATGGACGAAATCTCCTTAAAAAAATCCCGTCGAGCTTTTCGACGGGATAAAATTTTGTCGCACAAATTTGTTTCCGTGTCGCCGTATTGACGAATTAATCAGTTGTCGGCTTCTTTGCGTTCGGCACTTTCGGGCGTGACGGGCGCAATCTTCGTGCGAAGTTCGCGCATACCGTTTTTGTTTTCGATGACGACGATGCCTTTAATCGGGTTGTGCGTGGCGGCGTCCATTGTGATTTTGCCCGTGCCGACTTGCAAATCGGTTATTGATTCGACGCCGTCGCGGATTTTGTCGGAGTCGTTGCCGCCTTTTTCAATCGCGTTAATCAACATTTTGCCTGCGTCGTAACCGAGAGCCGCAAAGACGTTCGGGTCGTTTTTGTATTCGGCCTGGTAAGCTTTGATGAAAGCCTGAACGTCGGCGTCGCCTTCAAAGTAGTGCGTGCAGAAAAACGTATTGTTGAGCGCGTCTTTGCCGGCAATGTCGACAACTTTGCTGTCGTCCCAACCGTCGGTGCCCAAAATCGCGGCGGTAATGCCGAGTTCGCGTGCCTGTTTGACGATTTTGCCGACTTCCTCATAATACGCGGGCACGAAAATCACGTCGGCGTTGGCGGTTTGAATTTTGGTCAACGCGGCTTTGAAGTCTTGATCTTTGGCGAGGAAAGCTTCTTCCATGACAACGGTGCCGCCGTCGGCCTCGAATTTCTCTTTGAAGATTTTGCCGAGACTCTTGGAGTAATCGGAACTCGAATCAAGGTAAAGCACGGCTTTTGTCGCGTTCAAGTCTTTGCGGGCGAATTGCGCCATGACTTCGCTCTGTTGCGGGTCAATGAAACAAGCGCGGAAGACGTACGGCTTGACTTTGCCGCCTTCGACGGTGACGTCGGGATTCGTCGCGGCGGGCGCGATAATCGGAACTTTGCTGTCCGTGGCAACTTGAGATTCGGCGATGACGTTCGCGGTGACGGCGGGACCGACCAGCGCGACAACTTTATCGTCGGAAATCAATTTCGTCGCGGCGTTGACGGATTCGGCGGCTTCGGATTTTGCGTCGGCCTCGACGATTTTGATTTTCTTGCCGTTGATGCCGCCCGCGTCGTTGACTTCCTTAATCGCGAGTTTGAAACCGTTGTTGGCGTTCGCGCCGTATTGAGCGTGGTTGCCCGTCAACTCGAAGTTCGCGCCAACGACAATTTCGTCACCTGCGGGTTTGTCGCCGCCGCCGCCTTGAGAACCGCCGCCGCAGCCCGTGAAAATCGAGCACGCCAAAAGTCCGCCCGCGAGCATTGCAGCCAATCTGAATTTTTTCTTACCGAAAAACACTGTGATTCAACCTCCACAAAAATTTTTGTTACCGAAAACTTCGCGGCAAGTATATTTAAAAGGTCATTAAACGTCAAGCGTGATTGTGTTACTTTCTTTCCGCGTGGAAAGAAAGTAACCAAAGAAAGACGCGCCCGCGTTAATGCATCCTGCATTAATGCGACGGGCGGTTGCGGCCGTCATCCATGACGGCCTGTTTACCGTTGTTGCGTGTCAATCAATGAAACGTTGCAATTTGAGCTGTTGGAGCGTTCCAACTTGACGGAAAAGTTCCTGCGTCAAAATGTTTTGTCGGGCGTTGCGCAAGCGGCGAATCAAAGCTTTGTTGCCGTTGAAAACGTAATTGTCAACGTCGTATTTGAGATTGGCGAGCTTGCCGTCTTCGGTTGAAATCGTGCGACAATTTTCAGCGTCCGCCTCGACGTAGCGAACTTTCATTTCACCGCCCGAAGACAGTTGCCGCAGTTGATTGGGCATTGCGCGTTCGTGAGCTATGTCCGACAGAATTTTTTCGGCGTAATCGGGATCGGATTGAAGTTTTCGCCAAGCCGCGTCGCTGATGTGAATTAGTTCAACGTCGTCGCTTCTCGTGCTGTCGAAGGGAATTTCCGTCAACCGTTGCGCGAAATAATTTTTGAATTCGGCGGGCGACATTTCGGCGGGATTGTTGTCGACGGTCTGCGCCAAAATTTCCGCGTAAGAATTCGTCGCGACCGTTCGTCGGGCTACGTTGCCGAAAATTTTCGCGTCGGATGTTTTGCCCGTGTTGTAAATCGTTGTGCCGTTCATGTCAAAAACCTCCGTCAATCGGCGGACGTGATGACCCACAGATATTTTTTCGCGGCGACGGCATTGACTGCGGCAATCTGTGCGGCGGTGAAATTTTTCGCGCAATAAAGTCCGGGCGTCGTCGAAAACAGCGGAACTTTTTCTGCCTTCAAGCCGTGTTGAGCCAAAAAGTCAATCGCCGTGCGTTCGTCCTGTAAAACTTCGTCGGCGATTTTGTCGTCAAGAACTTTTTCGTACATTGCCTTCGTCTCGGCGTAAAGTGTCGGAGCCGCGTCCGCGCCGTAAAGTGCCGCCGCAACGTCCGTGAAATATTTTTTCTGGTTGAAGTCAGACGTAATGAAGCAACCGCCGTGTTTTTTCAAAATGGCGTGAATGTTGTCGAACATTTGAGCGCGTTGCAGGTCGTTCAAGTAAATCAGCAAGCCCTGTTCGATGATGCAAATTTCGCCCGAAAGCTTGTCGGCGTTCGATGTCATTGCGTACGCGTCTTCAATCGGGATGACTTGGTAATCGACGGTTTTTTTCGACTGCGCGCCGAATTCGTCAACCATCCAATCGCCAATCAAGCAGACGGTGTTGAGTTCGCCGACGATAACGCTGCGGCCTTCGTCGCCCAAAATCATTGCACGCGGCGACAAACTGCACGCCAAATCCATGACGTTGCTGTAATTGTTTTCGCGCACGTAGTTAATCGCGGCGGCAAAGTTCAGCTCCTGATACAGCGCGTTGACGTTTTGAAGTCGTGCGAAGTCGGGCAAGTTGTCCGCCGTGAAAAATACGGGTCGGTCAATCTCCTTGAGGAACTTTTGAGCCTGCGGAATGCCTGCCGCCGCAAGCCACTGCAACTTGACCTGCGCGGAGTACTCGACCATCTCGAATTCGGCCGCCCGTGCCGTCGACGAAATTGCAATCGCCGCGACCAGAAACAGCGTCACGAAAAATTTTTTCATAATGCACACCTCACTTGAATTCGACAAACTCGTTGATGTTCGCGGCAACGTGATGTTGAAACCGCAAACGTAATCGGCCGACATGGATGTCGGTCGCACGCCGCGTATGATACAGGATGTATCATGTGGCGCACAGGCGATTGACCGCAGCGACAACATTTCGGCGATGAGACGGTAGCCGCCCGCCGCGTAGGCGCGTCTTTCAACTGCAATGCGTAATGCGAAATGCGTAATGCGTAATGAAAACATTTCAGCAACGAGACGGCTTGTCAAATTGTTCCCCCGCTTTTAAAGCGGGTCTTTCGACGCCGAAAGAAAGTAACAACTATACACGTTGCCGAAAACTTCGCCGATAGCTTGATGTCCGAGACAAATGCCCAAAATCGGCAGTTGACCTTTGAGCGCGTCGATTAACGTTTCGGAAATTCCCGCGTCACTCGGCACACCCGGGCCGGGCGAAATTATCACCGCGTCGA
>JAFVBP010000001.1 GCA_017479925.1 Selenomonadaceae bacterium
GAAAAAAAAGTTTCGTCGGGCTACCGCGGCTTTGAGATTTTGTTTTCGCCGACCGTGACGATTGAGCAGGATTTATATCGCCGCGACACAACGATTAACGCAATGGCAGTTGAACTTTTGACGGGCGCGTTGATTGACCCTTTCGGCGGACGGGCGGACGTGCTTGACAAAAAAATTCGCGCCGTCAGCGAACATTTCACCGACGACCCCGTTCGGGCGTTGCGTGCGGCGCGTCAAGCTGCTCAATTCAATTTCGACATCTGCGCGGACACGATTGACGCCATGAAACTTTGCGGCGACGAACTTGCCCGCGAACCGACCGAAAGAATTTTCGACGAGCTGTCAACCGCACTCAAAACCGACAGACCGTCGATATTTTTTCGCAGTTTGGAGCGGGCGAACTTGCTTGCGATAACGTTTCCCGAAATTGCCAATCTGCGCGGGAAAATTCAACCGACGGCATTTCACCCCGAAGGCGACGCGTACGAACACACGTTAAATCTTGTCGACGAAGTTGCCAAAGTCAATCCGAAGCCGATTGTTCGATTCGCGGCGTTGATGCACGACATTGGCAAGGGCACCACTCCGCCCGAAATGTTGCCGCACCATTACCGTCACGAAAAACGCGGGCTTGACGTTCTGCGACAAATGGATAAGCGCATGACGCTGCCCGTCGACTGGAAAAAATCCGCCGCATTCGTCATTCGTGAACACATGCGCGCACCGCTGTTAAAACACGCGGGCAAAATCGTCGACTTGCTGTTGAATTTGCACGCGCAGAAAATTTCCGTGCGGGATTTCTGCGACATAATCAACGCCGACAATCACGGACTGCCGCCGTACCTTGCACGCGCCGAAGAAATTATCGCCGAACTGTTGAAAGTCAACGGACGCGACGCACCGCCCGAATTGCGCGGCAAAGCTGTCGGCAACTGGATTCGCGACGAACGAATTCGCCGTTTCGTCACGCTGAAAATTTTTCGCGAGGAGATCTGATTCATTGACGTGAAAGTTTCCGTTATCGTTGCGCTGTACAACGCCGAAAAATATATCGCCGAGTGCCTCGACAGTCTTTTGGCGCAGACGTTTGTTGATTTTGAAGTCATCGTTGTCGACGATTGCTCGACCGATTCAAGTTGCGCGATTGTCGAAGGTTACCACGAAAAATTCAACGGGCGGTTGACGTTGTCGCACATGGAAACGAACACCGGCTGCGGCGCACTTCCACGCAACAAAGGCATGATGCTTGCCTGCGGCGAATACGTTGCCTTCCTGGACGATGACGACATGTTTACCAAAACCGCGCTTGAAGAACTTTACACGCTTGCCAAAGATTTCGACGCCGACGTTGTCTACTGCGAAGACAACTACCGAATCAAGCCCGACGGTTCGGGCGTTCACCGCGAAATTCAAGGCGTCAGGACTTTGGTTGACAAGCCGACTTTCGAGGCGGACAGTTTGGAAATCCGCGTTCAGCAGATTTTGCAGGACAAATATCTTCAGCCGCAGTGGAAAAAATTCGTGCGACGCAGTTTGATTGTCGAACACGAAATTTTTTCCCGAACACGCGACCTTCCGACGACGACATCTGGACGTTCGCGCTGGTTTTTTTCGCGAAAAAATTCCTGCGCGTGCCGAATGTGACGTATTTCCGCCGCTTAACCGAAGATTCGATAATGCGCGTCAAAAAGTCGCCGCAACAGACGGTAAATTTTTGGCTCAACCCGATATTGCTCGGCTTAAAGTCGCTCGATAAGTTCATGAGCAAGGTTGAATTCTTCCGCCAAAAGCCGCAGTATCGTTACGCCGTCTTGGAAAGGTTCGTCAACGTGAAGTTCGGCAACATTTTCAAAGACAGTGCCCGACTGCAGCCGTTTGCGATTTACGAGACGCTCAAACACGAATTCGGCGACAAGTTCGGCGAACACGACGTTTTGATTTGCGCGCTGTGCACGGCTTTGAACACACAACAGAAAATCACGGCGGTCAATCAACAGCGGTTCAATCAGTTTGCGTCGCAGGCTCAAGCCCGCATTGCTCAACTTGAAGCCGAAGTCAAACGGCTCAAGTCATAAATTTTACGGAGGTTAATTACATGGATGCTGTCATTTTGCCGTACAAGGGCAAGAGACCCGAAATTGCCAAAGACGTTTTTGTTGCGCCGAGTGCCTCGATTGTCGGCGACGTGAAAATCGGCGCAGGCTCAAGCATTTGGTTCGGCGTGACCGTGCGCGGAGATTTTCAGCCCGTGCGAATCGGTTGCTACACCAACATTCAGGACAACTGCACCGTGCACGTCATGGGCGACGAGCCGACGGTTATCGGCAATTACGTCACGGTC
>JAFVBP010000185.1 GCA_017479925.1 Selenomonadaceae bacterium
ACTTTTCTTTTGGCGCAAAAGACCCGCTTTAAAAGCGGGAGAACAATTTGTTACTGTCTCGTCAATCGAAGCGACAACGTCAAACTAATTGGATGCAACGTCTACGTTGCCAAAAGAAAACAGCCCGCTACGATACATCCTGTATCGTGCGCGGGCGCGGCCGTCATCCATGACGGCCGGAATTACGTCGCGTGACGGTCGGAATTACCGTTGCGGTGAATTGTCACAACAGCAAGCCCGTCAGAAAGCTTGTCGTGTTTGTTAAAACGAGCGTTTTGAAAAGTTTGCGTCGATTGTCGGTGAAGCGATAACTGCACAGTACAAACTCCAACAGCACAACGACAACTTCCGCGGGCAAAATCGTCTGCCAATAAAGCGCGGCGTCAATCGTCGACAAAAATTCGTTGAGCAACAGATTCGACATCAAATTTACGCAGGCGAAATACGCGCAATCCGTGACTTTTCGCCAACCGCACAAAAAAAACAGCGGCACTTCGATAAGCACCGTCAAAAGCGCGTATGTCAACAAGTCCGCCTGCAAAATCAATCCGCCGTCGAAAGTTTGAGATTCGACTGCGGAAGGCATGTCAACCGTCATACGTCGTTGTCCTCCACGCACGCTTGAGTAAAGTTCCCGCCGCGAACAGCGACAAAAATTGTGCGACGATCATCGCTTGCGGGGCGACGTTGAAATTTTGTGCGAAGACGCCCGGCAACAGACAGCCCGCCGCAAGTCCGAACATCATGCCGGGTCGGGTCGGGTTGCACCAATGAACCAGCCGCAACGTCAACGGCATTGTCATGTTGAACGCGACGGTCAAAATCAGCGCGGCGATTAATCCGCTCCACTGCAACGCCAAAAAGCCCGCGACGAAAATCACGGCGATTGTGTTTTTGTAACCGATTTTGTCGCAACAGAGTCCGCCCAAAATTTTTCCGAAGGCGAACGCGCACGGGAACAGCATCACATATTCCGACGAATTTCCGCCGCCGCCGAAACTTCGCAAGACGACGCAACCGAGCAACAAAATCACGCAGACAAGCGCGACCGTCACGGGCAAGGCAGATTTCGTTTGACGCGGAATTTCGGTTGATTCGTGTCCGACAATTCGGGCGAAATTTTTGCCGACGTAAAAAATTGCCGCCGCGTACACAAGCAAGAAAATTTTCGCGTCGACAAGTTGATTCAATCCCAACGCCAAACCGATTGCGCCGCTTGAAACGAAAATGCCGAGTTCTTTGTACGTGTCATATTTGCGCAGGACGACGCTGCCCGCCGCCACGTGAAAAATGCTGTTGCCCGCGCCGAGCAACAAAACTTGATTCATTATGCCGAATTCGGACACGCTGCCCAAAATCAGCAACGCAAGCGAAATTGTCGGCGCATACGGCAAAAAGTTCGTCCGCTTGTCGAGCAGGTAACCGACGGCGAATTGAGTTCCGAACGCGACCAAATTGTACAGCGCGAAGTAATAAATTATCGGCTCCAGATACGCTTCGTTCACGGCGTAAGCGGCAAGCACCGCTCCGCAAACTCCGTCGACCGCCAAATGTTGCAACGTGCACAAAAAAAGCATCATCGGCTTAATCGCGTTCGTCGTCATAAATTCGCAGATCGTAACGTTTGCCGTACAAATTCTTCGTGACGACAAGGGTTTTCGTCACAACGTTTTTGTCGCGGCGGGCTTTCGTGCCGAAACGAGTTTGCGCCTTAATGTCGGACGTTTCAATCTTCAGCTTGAAAAAATTCCTGCCGATTGAAAGTTTCAAGTCCGCGCTCTTTTGGACGGTGTCGCCCGCGTTGTACGTGCCTTTGCCCGAAAAAATTTCCGCGCCCGTGCCGTCGACGAGCCGATATTTGTAACTGCAATCGTACGGGAACTCGAATTCAAGTGAAAGTTTGCCGTCGTTGTCAATGTCCGCATCAATGAAACCGCCTTGATTGTGCGGACGCGGCGGCGGAGCGATATCCGCGCAGGCAATCGACAGGCACGCGAACACCATTGCGAACGCGATTATCGACGAAAAAATTTTCATGTCGGTCAACTCCTTTCGTGACGGCGATATTATAATTGCGGCGAGTTTTTTGCGCAACGTTCAAGCGGTGATATAATCGGCGAAAACTTTCGGAGGGATTCTCATGACGACTGTCATCAACGGGCGGCTGATTTTGCCCGATACGAACGGCGACTTCAAAATCTGCGCGGGCAAGACGTTGACTTTCGACGAAAAAATTTTGTCTGTCGGCGATTCGATTGACGGCGAAATTTTCGACGCGCAAAATTGTTACGTCGCGCCCGGCTTTGTCAACGTGCACATTCACGGCTGCGCGGGTGCCGACACGATGGACGACGACGATTCGGCTTTGACGACAATGCGCGAATTTTTGCCGACTTCGGGCGTCACGACTTTTTTGCCGACGACAATGACAATGTCCCGCGAAAAAATTTCCGCCGCGTTGACAAGAATTCGTCAGCAACAGAAAATTTCGCACGGCGCGAAAGTTATCGGCGCACACCTCGAAGGTCCGTTCATCAGCAAAAAATTCAAAGGCGCGCAGGACGCTCGACACGTTGTCCCCGCCGATTTCGCGCTTGTCGAAGAATTCAGCGACGTGATTAAAATCGTGACCGTCGCGCCCGAAGAAATTTCGTTCGACTTCATTGACCGTTGCCGCGAAAAAAATATCGTCGTGTCAATCGGGCACAGTGCGGCTTCCTACGAAGTGGCTTCGGCGGCGATTGAACGCGGTGCCAAACACGTCACGCATCTTTTCAACGCGCAAAGTCCGTTTCACCACAGGAAACCGGGCGTCGTCGGGGCGGCTCTCGATTCGGACGCGATTGTCGAACTGATTGCCGACAACGTTCACGTTCACCCCGTCGCGCAACGTTTCGCAAAAAAAATCAAGCCGCGCAGTCAAATCGTCTTGATAACCGATTCGATTCGGGCTTGCGGTTTGGGTGACGGCTTGAGCGAACTCGGCGGACAAGCCGTTTACGTGCACGGGAATTTGGCGACGCTTGCTGACGGGACGATTGTCGGCAGTATCGCGACGCTTAACAGCGTGCTGAAAAATTTCTGCGCGAACACAGATCTTGACGTTGCCGCGGGCGTTGAACTCGTCACGAAAAATCCCGCCGTCGAATTGAACATTTTTGACCGCGTCGGCAGTCTCGAAGTCGGCAAGTCGGCGGACATTACGATTTTCGACGACGACTTTAACATTCGGCAGACATTCATTGACGGCGCAGAAGAATTCGACCGTCACGGAAGTACAGGCCGTCACGGATGACGGCCGCGCCCGCAGTTGAAACAGGATGTTTCACCTGCGGGCTGTTTTCTTTTGCTACTTTTCTTTTGCGCCAAAAGAAAAGTAGATCACCGACGAATCATTTTCGCGGCAAAGAAACCGTCGGTCTTCGTGACGTGCGGGAGAAAAATTTTCGTCTCGACAAGCTCAAAGTCCGCGTGCGTCGACAAAAATTTTTCGACGACCGATTGATTTTCACTGCGCAAAATCGTGCACGTTGAGTAAACCAAAATTCCGCCGCGTTTCAAAGTTCGTGCGGCACTCGACAAAATTTCTTCCTGCAGAGCGGGCAACGGCTCAAGTTCTGCGGGATTTTTTTTCCAGCGCATGTCGGCTTTGCGACGCAGGACACCGAGTCCCGAACAAGGCGCGTCAACCAAAACTTTATCAGCCTGCGCGGGAAATTTGTCGCCGATTGTTCGGGCATCTGTCAACGTCGGTTCGATAATCGTTATGCCGAGGCGGTCGGCGTTTTGCTTGACGTGCTCAAGTTTCGTGTCGTAAATATCCGCCGCGACGATTCGTCCGCGATTTTGCATCAATTCGGCGATGTGCGTTGATTTGCCGCCGGGTGCCGCGCAACAATCGATGACGAAATCGCCCGCCGTCGGTTTGAGCAGATGAGCCGCAGTCATTGAACTTTCGTCCTGCACTTGGCAAAGTCCGTCGCGCAACGGTTGAAATTTGTCAAGCGCGCCGTGACCGCGACAGATGACGCCTTCGGGCGCGAACGTCGACGGCTCCGCTTGCACGCCGAAATTTTTCAGCGCGTCGAGGATTTTGTCACGCGTAGCCTTGAGCAAATTTACGCGCAGGCAAAGCGGCGGTTCGGTGTTGTCGAAGTTCAGAAGTTTTTTCGTCGCGTCAAGTCCGAATTCGGCGGCGAACAATTTAACCAGCCACGCGGGATGAAAATTTCTTAACGCAAGCGATTCGATGTCGTCGCCCGTCGGAAAATTTGACTTCGACGGTTCGCGCACGGCTGAACGCAAGACGCCGTTGACGAATTTCGCCGCGCTTTGCGAACAGAATTTTTTCGCCAGCTCCGTCGATTCGTTGACCGCCGCTGAATTCGGCACGCGGTCGAGGAAAAAAATCTGATACATTGCCACGCGCAGGACGTTTAAAACTTTCGCGTCAACCTTGGCAAGCGGACGTTTCACGTACGCGGAAATTTTCCAATCGAGCGACGCGCCGGCTTTGACCGTGCCGTAAACCAGCTCCGTGCAAAATTTCCTGTCGATGTCGGAAAACTTTTCGCGCCGCAAGGTTTGAGCCAAAGCTACATTAGCCCACGCGCCGTTTGACGTGACTTCGTGAACGATTCGCGTCGCGGCAAGTCTGACTTTGTCCACGGGCGTCACCTAAATTTCAACTGCGGGGTTGCCGAAAACTTTCGTGCCGGCTTTGACGCGCTTCAAAACAACCGAGCCTGCGCCGACCGTCGCGCCGTCGTCAACTTTGGCACGCGGAAGAATTATCGCGCCGCTGCCGACGAAAACTTCCGAGCCGATTTTGCTCCAACCCGCGATATTCGCGTGCGGCATGATGCAAGTAAAATCGCCGATTGTCACGTCGTGCCCGATGATCGTCATTGCGTTCGTCGCGACGAAATTGCCGATAACCGCGCCGTCGCCGATGTCCGTGTGCGGGGCAATTATCACGCCGCGACCGAGTTTGACCGTCGGCATGACGTAAGCCAATTCGCTGACGAGGTTGACGAATTCGCCGCCGCGAGCCGAAATTTTTTCGCACAGCAAACGTCGGGCTTCGGGCGTGCCGACAGCGCAGGTAAAAACGTCATCCGCGCAAATTTCGTAGCCGTTCACGTCGCCGAGCACGGGAATATTTTCGGGCAAGCGTGCGTAATCTTCGGGCGCAAGTTTAACGTCGCCGTCGAGAAAACCTTTGATTCGCCAGTCAACGTCGTAGCCGATTGACTGTTGCGCGTGCCAAAAAACTTCGCGGGCAAAAGCACCCGTCCCGATGATAATTAAATTTGTCATGATATAACCTCATAGAATCCTTTACTATCCATATATTCTATGATAACTGTCTGCGCCTTGTCTGCAAAGTTACTTTGTCTGCAAATTTTTATCAAAAATCGCGTATGTTTCCTCTTGCAATTTGGCGGTATTGTGTATATACAGATTTTGAGTAATGGCGGCGTTCGCGTGCCCTAAACGACCTGCAACACCGTTAGCCGTCGCGCCGTTTTCAATCAGCTGTGTGGCGTGGGTGTGGCGGAACGAATGTGCGTTCAATCCTTCGGCAACCAATATCTCCGCAAGTGCACCTCGCCGAATAATCTTGCCGTTCCTTCCAGTACAAACCAATGAAACTTTTTCTCCGTCGGGCGCGGGCAATCCTTTTGATTTTCGTTCGATATGCCCGTCGGCTTCGCGATAGACGTAAACATAACTGTCGCCGAAATGTTGTTCGTTTTCGCGCTGTTGAGCTTGCCAACGCTTAAGTTCGCCCAATAAAAAATCGTCGACGACTATGTAGCGTTTGCTTGATTCGGTTTTGAGCGTCGTGAAGGAATAGCCGTGTTTGACGGTATAAGCTATTTGCTGATGGAGATTGATTCTTCTGGTTGGAAAGTCAATATCGCTCCACGACAAACCCAATATTTCGCCGAGGCGCATGCCCGTATGATACAGCAACAGCAACGGTATATAAAACGGCGACCCGAACGGATATTTTTCGAGTAGCGCGTTGAACTGTTCGGGTGTGATTATTGTGCGCTTAATGACGTTACGCGGCGCGTTTTTTGGGACTTTGATATATGCGACGGGATTGGACGAAATCAGTTGAGCGGGATAGACGGCGTAATCCAATGCGTTATGTATCAGCGCATGAATTGCCGACAGCGTGTTTTTGGCGAGACCGTCTTGAAGGAGTTTCCTCATCCAATTATCAATCATTGCGGGCGTCAAGTCTTGAATTTTCACGTCGCCCAAATGCGGCAGAATTTGACTTTGGAAACGTGATTGATAAGTCTGCAGGGAGGTTGGCTTGACGTTCGTCGACACGACGTTTTCAAGCCACGCAGTCATAAAATCTTTGAGCGTGATTTTTTCGCTCGTGATACCGATATTGCCGTGAAGGAAATCATTGTACGCCGCGACGCCCGCTTTATACGCCTCCGCCTTTGTCGCGAAGCCGCCTTTTTCGACGACCTTACGCTTGCCGTCGACCTTGCCCGCCTCGAAAATGTAGCTGAAAGTCTTGCCGCGTTTGCGTGTACGGACTTGCGCCATCAAAATCACTCCTAAAATGTAAGCATAGCTTTTGAATAAATCATGCCTCGAACATCTGCCATTGTCTTTTCATCGGTTTTGAAATAAGTGGTTGTATTCTTTTGATCAGCGTTTTCTTTAAGGCGTCGACAAATCCCATCAATAAATATCGTGTGTATCGAAGGAGCAAAACGCGTTTGGAATAGCATAAACTTGGACGCAAGAGAAAGTTTTTTTACAAGCGAAAAATGATTAAGGTCGTCTTTCCAAAAGAGCACGTTGACCTTTATCATAAGTCGCACAAGCAAAAGCGGTATGAAAAACGAAAGCACGGCAACGAACACATTCAGCTTTTTTCGCACCGTGAATTTCAAGACACTTGCAACGGAAACGGCGAGCCAGATTGTCAACGAGGCGATAAGTATTTTTTGCGCCATCATAACAATCCGCCTCCTATTCAACATCATTCACTCGGTCAAACTTTGTGTCATTACAAAACCAATCCACGGCTGTAACAAACACAATCGATATGAGAAAAATCCAAATCCATCCGACATCAAAACCTGAAGGTAATTCAATCTCAACGTTTTCGGAGGTTATTTGCCACGTGCCCGTTTCATTTTTTAAGGTATATATCCCGAAAACGCCCAGCAACGAGAAAAATAGTGCCATTCCCGTCAAGACGACTTCGACGTATTTAATCCATCTTCGCAATTTTATCAGCGGTGTGAACTTCACACAATCCATAAAGACCGGCAAAACAAAGAAAAACATGGATACGAAGAATCCCTCGTTCACTTTAAATCCCAAAACAAACCATGCAATAAGAGTGTACAAAAATCGGAAGCCCAAATGTGCCGCCATATTCGGACTATCCATTGCTGATAACGGGTGCAAACGTACGGGACATTTATCGTAATACGGGCAAGTTTTACCTTTGTCAGAGGATTGCTTTTTACCGTTCATAGAAATTTGTTCATCACCCGCCGAAAAAATTACCCTCCGCCGAGGAGGGGTTTTTTTGTTTTGCAAACGTTTATTTTCACACTGCGACGGGTGCCGAATCACACTGCCGCCACTTGACGGTGTGGAATAGCTCCGCCATGCTTGAAGTTCAACTGGCGAATCATGCCGACGACCAACCGCTTGCCTTCGTCGTTTAGCTCACGGTAACCGTCGACAATTTCAGCTTCCTCTGCGTTGACAAGTTTTGTTTCGTTCTGCCAACCCATCAAGTATTCGGGCGTGGTGTCCAATGCCGCCGCAATTTCGGCAATTTTCGATTGAGTAATGTCGTTTTTGCCTTTCTCAATTTTATTTATCGAGGAACGCGACTTGTAACCGACCCGTCGGGCGAGTTCGTCTTGTGAAATACCCAATTCCTCACGGCGGCTTCGTATTCGGTTATAAAACATTGACCATTGTATAAAATCCATCGGCATCTGCTCATTTGTGAATTTCACTTTTTTACCCCGTCCAATTTCGCCGCCGTTTGAACGATTATAACCGTTGGGCACTCTGCAGTTGAGGACACGAATCCAGAAACGTTCGCGTTCGTTGGCTTGCGCTTGAGTTTCGCACCGTTCGATAACCTCAATCGTGAAGTTTTCAAGCCCGCACGTGCGCATTGCGTCACCTAACGGCGAATTTGCCTTCGCGTGCTGAAGGAAACGTTTTTCAATCGGTTGGCGCGTTTGACCGACGTAAGGTTTGTTATTGAGCCGATTAGTTATCTTGTATATCGTCACCACAACAATCACCAGCTTTTCGTTGAAGATACCACAACCAAGCGATTTTGACAAGCGGCAAAGGACGACCGATTGAACACATTGGACTTAGACGCGCTCGACAAGCTGATTCGCAAGGCGCAGAAACTTCAAGCACTGGTTGCCGACTTGAAGCCGTTTCTTGAACTTGTGCGTGCGCTTGACGGGCAGTTGGCGTTGCCGACCGACAGATTGATTCGCTCAAGCGAGGTGGCAAAGATTTTGTGTATCGACCACAACGCGATTGGCGAACTTGTCAAGGCGGGACTTCTGACGCCGCTTTACGTCAACTCCGACCAGCGCAAATTCTGGTTGTCGCAAGTCATGAAGTTACCGCGGACAAAGCCGTGGACAATAGGTAACAGCACTATTCCCTACGAGGAGGTTTGATATATGAAAATCACAGTTAAAGGCAACGCGCAAGAAATTGCCGCTTTGGTCAACGAGATTAACGGCGAAGACACAATCAAAATCGACGAGATCGAAATCGAAGAGGACGAAATTCTTACCGCGTTCAAAAAGATGACGTTGGCGCGAATTCGGCGTCTTGAAACGTCTGCGGGTCACGACCACTGCGAATTGAACGCCGTGCGTCGATGCGTCGAACTTATTGCGGCGTTTGAATTTGGCGACGATGATTCGGCATGTGCCGCGATTTAAAGGAGCGATTGACTTGTTCGAGAGCAACGCGTACTTGAAGATGTTCGGGTTGACGTTTGCGGTTTTTGTCGTGACGTTGTTTGACTTGGGCGTTGTGCTTGCCGAGAATCCGCCGGGCTTTTTCGGTTGGATTTTCGGGGTATTCTGCGGTGCGCTGTGGGCAATGTGGCTTGTGTTGTTCCATGGTTTCTTGACGCGAAACGAGGCGATGTCGTGATTAGAACTTGCGAACATTGCGGCAAAGCGTCGAACAAGCCCGTCAAAACTTTTGCCGATTGGGCACGCGAAGCCGACGAGTGCAATTTTGACTACGGCACGTATCGGGCATTAATCGCGGCGGGCAGGACTTTCGAGCAACTCAAAGCTGAACGTCGAAGCCCGCAAACTCATTCGCATTGCCGACGATATTTAGGTCTTTGAGGTGATTGACTTGTTGGTTGTCAACGACCCGTTGCGCGGAACCATCAACCTTGACGCCGTCATTTACTTCACGGTTGAAGGCGCGATGCTGACGTTTTACGCCACCAACGTCCGTATCGAAATTGACTGCGGCGACGACATTGCGGCTTTTATCGCTTACAAGCGAATCGTTTCAGCCTACGTCGCGGGCGAAAAAATCATCTACTTGAACGAATTGGAGTGATTGACTTGAACATCAAACCGCTTTACGAGGGGCAAAACAGTTCGTCGACGCTTACGAACATGAACAGCACGAACAGCGTCACAAACGTCAAGCCGTCCCGGTCAACTGGAGCATTGAAAGGGACAACGCGTACCACGCCCTTACGGAAGCGATATTCAAGCGCGAAACCCTCACAACAATTCAAAAAGCGGCTATAACGTTCGCCGACATCTGCAACCGCGAAGAACACGAACAGCCAAAAATCGGCGAAGCTTACCGCGACATCTTCGGCAACATATACCTCATCATCAGTATCGACGACGAGGAGCCGGTCAAGAAGTCGTTCGTTACGTTGATTTACTTCAACGCCAGCGGCGATTTACGTTCAAGTACAATGCTCTCCGTGCCGCTTGAAGACTTCATGAATCCGACGTTCAAGAAGTGTGAGCGTGATTAAGCGGTGTGTTGTCTGCGGCAAGGAATTTACTCCGATTTTCCGACGCGAAAAGACTTGTTCGCTCAAGTGCAAGGTTGAGGTTGCCAAAATCAATCGGCAGTTCCGTGAGCCGCATAAACGACGTTCCAAAGCGAAGGAGTGACCGACATGTTTAAACGACCGCCATTGAAGATTGACTGCGACGGCTTGAGCCAAAAGCTTATCGCCGATCTTGCCGACCGCTTGCGCTTGCATTTCGTCGACGTTGACGTTTTCGGCGACATCATCTATGCCGCAAATCCGCTGGGCTGGAAGACGCATTACGACGCGGCTTGGCGGATTCTCGACGCGTTTGGCGTCAAAGTTACTTAAGCCGCTTTCGGGCGGGGCAAGACCCTCCTATTAACATAAATCGTCGACCGCAAGGTTGACCCTTGTTTAGAACGAGGGATTAGAACGAGGGAACAGAGAAAATCTACTCCCTAGCCCTACTCCCTAGTTCTAAATCGGTGTGAGCCTTGCAACACGGGCGCGTAGTTTAGATGGAAGAATCCGCCGTTAAGGACGACGGGACGTTGGTTCGAAGCCAACCGCGCCGGTAGGTTAATCATGGTTGACCACAGCCCGCTTAGACGACAGCATTTCGCGTTGTACCGAGCGGGTTGAGGTGAGCCTTGATAGCGGCTCAAAGCCATTAGAAAAACCCACCTTACTCGTGAGGCGACCGTCGCCGTTACCGCTCAATCGGCGGCGGCTCAAGCCTTGCGGGGCAGTCAAACGGAGATGATTAACGTGACGGGCACAGGCAAGCCCGCGACAAAAGCGTCGCTCAACTTACAAGGAGAATTTATCATGAGCAACTGGAACGACAAGCCGCAAGTTCAATTCGGCAACGCCGGTGAAGAAATTATGCTTTTGTATGCGCGTAAACGTGGTTTGCACGACGTTTTAAACAAAGGCGAACGACCGACGGCAGTCGATTTTATCTTCGCGGACAAGGACGGCAATATTGTTGAGATAGCCGAAGTCAAAACGCGAAAAGCCGCTTTCGGGCTGTACGAAGGTGCAGTGCCCGCCTATGCAATTTCGCAAGAACAATTCACGCGCAACTACGAGCCGATTTTAAATTATGTAAATGAGAGTGGCACTGTGCCATTCAATTTGTATATCGTCGACGCTGACGAAGGAGTAATTTATTGTGAAGAGTTCGCCACACATGAATTTGTTTATAGCGGAACTTACGATAAAGACGGATACCGGTACGATTTTCCTGCGGTTGAAACGACAACTTTTAACGATAAAAAAATCCAGTTGCGCTACTACGCTCAGGGAAATTTTGGTGAGCCCGTGTTTGACTTCAAGAAGACTTCGTTACATGAAAAACTGCAATCTCTCGCCGAAGAAGTAACAATCGACAAGATAGACGATTCGCCCGTTGAGCAATGTGACAATTTTATTTCGGCGGAGGACGTTATAAGTTTCGTTAAGTCTTACACGACGAAGCCGCATGATGACGAGCTTGAATTCGGCGGTTGGTCGTGTTCGTTGAATAGCCGGTACCTCGGATACTACTTTACGAAAAATGCGGTATTCGTGCCGTTGCCCCACTTGAAAAAGTTCGGTGTCCGCTTGACAACCGTCAAAAAAAAGGAACGCAGTCGCTTTGATAGATGGAAAGGTGAATTTCTCGACTGTGCTAAGCTTGATGACATTTTAAGCCGGCAAAGTGACCCTTGGTCGCTACTCAAGTGGTGGCGCGACGACGAGCGTCAGCATTTTGAAAAACTCTGCAAGGCGAGGAAATTCTTGCTTGATCATTACCAACTGCACATGCCCGACGATTGGGTGCGGCTTAACGTCACGGGTTGGAATTTCGACATGCGACAAAAACCCCGATGGTTTATTCGTGAAACTATCGACGCATTGCGTGAGCTTTTTTCGACGAGACACGAATATTTCATTTGCAAAGCTGTTGTTGCCCGCCTAAACGAAATATGCGACGAGCGCAGAACATTCATCAAAAGCGAAGAAATTTCTGTACGCGGGAAAGCAGAGATAATCCAAACAATTACAGATCCAAACGGCACATCGATTGACTTATTTTCGGCGGACGGCAGAATTTTCATCAATGCAGTTCAATTGGGAGATGCCGTAGGTTACAAGCGAGGTTCCGCGTTAAGTAGTAACGATTTTCTTCGTGCTGTCGCAAGTGTCGCCCGATTCTACAAAATACGGCGTTCCGACAAGAATAAGGTTGCCAAGTTTATTGCTGTCGAGGACGTGGCGAAAGTGTTGCAACGGTTTATGCTTTTGACCTATCAGCGTAGTCGTTTTGAAGTCGCTACGGAACTTTTGAGTTTTTGGGAAAGTGTGAATACATGGACGAGATAGCGATTATCGACGCGGACTTTATCGGGCGCAAGAATCACCGTTTCCCGAATTTGACGTGTATGAAAATCAGCGGCTATTTCAGACGCTACGGTTGGTTCGTCAAACTCAAGACAGATTGGGACGGGCTTGACAAGTTTCACAAAGTCTATATCGCCAAAGTTTTCAGCGACACGCCGATTCCCGAAGGCGGACTTTTCGGCGACATTTTGAAGCGACCGAACGTCATCTATGGCGGCACGGGCTTTTTCTTTGACAAGGCTCAGCCGTTGCCTGACCGAATTGAACACGTCATGCCCGATTATCACCTGTATGACGGCGCGACGTGCGGGTTGTCGGTTCGTCCGACCAAATAATCGAGCGACACGTTGAAGAAATCGGCAAGCTTAATCACGTTTTCAAGCTTTGGGCGTGCAGTGCCGTATTCAAATTTCTGAACGTTGCCGACCGTAACGCCAAGCGCATCCGCCACGCTCTGTTGAGTGACTTTGTTTTCCAAACGTAAACTTTTCAAGCGTTGGTTCAGAATCACGGTAATCACCTCGCAAAATGTCTTGACACATCACAAAATAACGTGTACACTTCGCTGTAACGCGTTATAACGTGACGTTAGGTTGTTTGGCATTTATTATACCACGGACAGCAATGAAATTCAACGAAAGTACTCGGTGCCTTAACCTGTCGAAGAAACGCGTCAAGTTTTACGTCTTGTGCGGCTTTGACCGTGCGGGCAAATACGACGCCGACTTTTGGGAACGCGACCTTGATTCGGTACTCAAACGTGCGGAGCTGTTGAAACGTTATGACTGTTTGCCTTACGTCATGCGTCACGAAAATTACAAGCTGGCTCCACCGCCTTTGCCGAAGTTGTACACGTTGCTGACACGTTGGGCGAATCAGCCGCACATGTTTTTGAAGAAGACGTTCGCCGAATATGTCGGCTACGAGGCGCAATATCGCAAAACAAGGAGACTTAAATCATGAGTTACGATGCGAATTCTCCGCAAGCACGTAAGGGCAAAATCGGCGAGCAGATTGTCAAGCACTTTGTCGAAGCTTTGGGCTGGAGTTGCGAAAAGCCCGACGGCGTCACCGAAGACACTCCGACGCATATTGCAAGACCGACTCAAAGCGCAACTGTTCGGATGAAGGCGCGGCGTAATTTTCACTTACAAAGAAAGGAAGTTTCATCATGACTGAAAACGAACTTCGCGAGCAAATCAAAGCCGAAATTCTCGATGGGCTTAAGTTTGAGACGTTCCGAGGCGCGAGGATTGCGACCGC